>JAUIAI010000523.1 GCA_030425615.1 Gammaproteobacteria bacterium | reverse complement strand
GCGGTGGTAGTAGGCTTCGAGCGTGACCGGGTCGTCGGTGTGGCGCGCCAGCGAGGACAGGCCGTCGGCGACGCGGGCCAGAAGGCTCGCCCGTCGCTGCGATCCCGCCGGGGCCTCGAACGCCATCCGTTCCAGCACGCTGAGCCGCAGGTGCCTTGCCTGTGTGAGCAAGCGCGCAGGGCCCTGCCTCTCGACGACACGCAGGGTGCGCAGCGCGTCGTCGAGATCGCCGAGCAGCGTCTGGTGCCGCGCCAGCGTCATGTGCAACTGCCAGTTGCCGGGAGAGGCGTTCAGCCAGGCGTTCAGGTATGCCACCGTGAGGGCATCCGATTCCTGGGCATTGGCGAGCCGCTCCTGCAGAGACTGGGCCGGCAGCGCCAGCCATCCCACGAGCAGCATCGCGAAGCCGAACAGGGCGACGATGCCACGCGGGAAGAGGCGGCGGCGGCCGCGGTCAGCAGTGGACAGATACCAGGGTTCCTGAGCGAGCAGCATCTCGGCGGATTCCGTATTCGTATACAGCGGGGGCGTTCGCATCGTCGACCATCGGTCGACCGCGCGGCGCAAGGATTCGGTTGCCCGCGCGGACTTCGCAGCGGGCGGGAAGGCGCAGTCCGAAGCTGACCGCGTCGTGGCCGGACAGTCGGAACCGCAGTGAGCGTTCGTCGCGTTGCAGCGCGTCGATCCGCCCGGTGGCGAAGGCGAGCAGCGGCATCCGTGGAACCGGGCTCGGCTGATCGTGAAGGTGCAGCGCGACCGGGCCGCCTCCCAGGTGCAGGTAGGCCCCGTCCGCGCCCGGGGCGTAGCCGGCCACTCCCGAGCTGCCGCGCCAGTCGATCCGCCGCAGGATGTCCGGGGCGACCCTCAGCGTGCGCAGGTCGTCCATGCCGCGGATCTCCCAGACCGTGGGAGGCGTGGGATCGGTCGCGGCCGCAGTCGCCGTGAGGCGGCGGCTGACCGCCATGTCCTCGAAGTCCCCGACCTTGCGGATGTAATCGCTCGCGGGGACCGGATTCACGGGCTGGTCGAGCGCATAGCGGTAGACCCGGTGCAGCGCGGCGATCGACGCGCGTTTGCTCGCCGAGTACGTGTGGTAGTAGATGTTGATCGGCTTCAGCCGGCGGGGCTTCTCGGTCAGCTCGAAGGTTTCGATCACACGCTCGTAGCCGTAGAACGGGCCTGTCCAGTCGTTCGTGTAGACGTTTTCGTTCTGGTTCGGCGCAAGAACCTGCAGACGACCGTTCTTGCGAACGGACATCGCCGCGACCTTGGTCAGCGTGGGAGAGAACCGGGTGATGGCGGTGTCGCCGCCGTTCATGTTCAGCAGCCCCGCGGCTTCGGCGGTCGCGATTGCCGAGCCGGGCGGATCACAGTCCCCCGTCCACAACATCACACCTGTCTTCTTGCCGGGTGGCGCAAGTCGCCGGTCGATGTAGTCGGCCGAGCCGGCAATGTCCCGTTCGAGGTCGAACTCGTAGCCGTCGATGGGCAGATGCAGGCCGTACAGGCCATAGCTGGCTGCCTTTCCGGCGCGGATGCGGGTCGTGTCACGGCCGCCTGCAGTGTCGACGACCGCGCGCCAGAAGAACGGATGCGAATAGCTGTGCGTGGCGATCTCGACGTGATCGAGCGCGAAGATGCGCCGCGCGACCGCCTCCAGCCGGGGACTCAGTTCCGGATAGAGACCTTGCGGCCCGACCTCGCCCTCGATCACCGACACGGTGTGTGGTACCGGATACCGCGCGATGAACTCATCGAGCATCACCTGGGCGGCCAGGGGCGCGCCGGGCAGTTCGGCGCGCGAGGCGAATCCGTCCCCGTCCACGTGCACCAGGAGCAGGCGGCGGCCGTTCTCGGTCGTCGGATCCGGGCTCACCGGCGGCCGGACCCGTTCGAGCGCCCGGGCCAGGAATGCGATCGGATCGACGACCCAGTTCTCACCGCCGTCACGGGCCTGGATGGCATGGGGCGCCAGCGCGAAGCCGCCCCAGGGCGTGATCGCCACCGCATCGATGCTGGTGCCGCGGACATCGGCCAGACGGACCCAGGATTCGGAATCGGGTGGCGCATTGACGGCGACGGACGGCGCCATCGGCAGCACCGGAGTTTCCTGACCCGTGTGGACGGGGTGACTGGACACTACCCGGAGCCGGCCCTGGGGCGGGCGGCGATGTGCGCGTACGTCGAGCAGGCCATCCGCCGCACTCCCCGCGGGCAGCCCGAAGTGGTTGAAGAACACGATGGGACGATCGAGCCGCTTCGCCTCGCGCAGTCCCTGGACCCAGTAGTCGCGGGCGGTGCGGTCGAGCGGGCCGTTCAGCAGTGCCACCACGGCCGCGTAGTCGCCGGTCTTCGCCAGGCGTGCCGCATCGGTCCGGGCGTTCACGAGCTCGACCCGCAGGCCGAGGTACTGCAGGGGCATTGCCAGAAGTCGTTGCGCGGGGCTCGAGAACTCGTTGCCGCCGGCATCGTCATGAACCAACAGCACGGTGCGCGCGGAGACCTCGATCGGCCCTGTGCCCACGGTGTCGAGCGCGCCGCTGGTCACGTACGGCGTGATGCCGTGGGCGAGAATCCGTTGCGCGATCTCCCTGCGCCGGCCGGAATCGTCGGGCGGGGCGTAGTCGATCGCGAGTGTGTGCAATCCGAGCGCGCGGGCCTCTGCGAAGCGCGCCAGGAGCCAGGTGCGGTCCTCTTCCGGGACGTTCAGGTAGCGCCGTCCGGCCTGGTCCCACCGGCCGTAAAGGGACTCGGCCGCGACTGCCTCGAGGAGCGGATGCACCGCCGGCAGCAACTCGAAGCCGCGATTCGCGATCAGGCTGGCCTGGGGGAAGCGTTCACGGATCAGCCGGATCGCGCGGATCAGACCCTGCCGCCGGCGTTCGCGCAGGGCGTCGTCCCCCGGCAGCGCGTGGTAGGCGTCTAGGGTGTCCAGAAAGAAGCCGCGGAACCCACGTGCCCACAGGGGTGCGACGAAGCGCTCGATGAAGGTCCGGGGCCATTCCGGGTGGGCCGGATCGACGATCCGGGAGCCCCAGGCCCGGTTCTCGCCGGCCAGCATGGCGGCAGGCAATTGCGGTGCGTCGGATGCCCGCACCTCGCCCACGGAGAGGTAGGCGAGCAGGACCGATCGCCGGCCGGTCGCGGCGGCATAGGCCGTCGGATCGTGACCGTGACCCGGTTCGACGACCACCCGGTCGAAGGCGTGGAGGTCCGACAGCGGCGCGTGGGCCCCGTAGTGCAGGGCCACCCGCCAGCCGGCAGCGTCCTGAACGGGCGGGCTGACCGCCTCCTGGACACGCGCATTGGCGGACACGGGGGGAGCGGCTGCGGCGAGCGCGGCCGACACGGCGAGCGCGACCGCGCGGCGGCGCAACGGCACCGCGGGCGGGGCGTCGCTCGCACGACACATTCGTTCATTCCGGGCACCTTCGTTCGGCGCCGCGAAACGGGCTTTACACTTCCACA
>JAUIAI010000522.1 GCA_030425615.1 Gammaproteobacteria bacterium | reverse complement strand
CGCTCGCACCGTCCGACGAGGATCGGCCGAGATTCGCCTTCACCCAGGGCCAGTACCTGACCTTTCGCCGGGTGTTCGACGGCGAAGAGCTGCGTCGCAGCTATTCGATCTGCGCCGGTCTCGACGACGGCGTCCTGCAGGTCGGCATCAAGCGGGTCGAGGGCGGCGCCTTCTCGAACTGGGCCAACGAGCAGATCCGGGTCGGAGACACGCTCGAGGCGATGGCTCCGATGGGCAATTTCCACGTCCCACTGGATCCGCAAGGCGCCCGGCACTATCTCGGCTTTGCCGGCGGCTCCGGCATCACGCCGGTCCTGTCCATCATTCGAACCGTACTCGCGCGCGAGTCTGCGTCGCGCTTCACGCTCGTCTACGCCAACCGCCAGATCAGCTCGATCATGTTCCGCGAGGCCCTCGAGGACCTGAAGAACCGCTACCTGGGCCGCTTCTCCGTCATCCACGTGCTGGAAACCGAAGCCCAGGAGATCGACCTGTTCACCGGACGGGTCGACGCGGACAAGTGCCGTGCGCTGTTCGAGAGCTGGATCGACCTGCCCTCGGTGGACACGGCGTTCATTTGCGGACCAGAGCCCATGATGCTGGCCATCGCCGAGTCACTGCGCGATCATGGCCTGACCGACGCCCAGATCAAGTTCGAGTTGTTCGCGTCCGGTCAGCCGGGCCGGGCCCCGGTGCGACCCCGCGTCGCATCCGCCGCCGACACCAGCCAGACCGCGCAGGCCACCATCACGCTGGACGGCATGACACGCACGCTGTCGATCCAGAAGAACGGCCAGAGTCTTCTGGACGCCGCCCTGGCCGCCGACCTGGACGCGCCGTTCGCCTGCAAGGCCGGTGTGTGTTCGACCTGCCGGGCCAAGGTTCTCGAAGGCGAGACCGAGATGGCCGTCAATCACGCGCTCGAGGACTACGAGGTCCGTCAGGGCTATGTGCTGACCTGCCAGTGCCACCCGCTCAGTGACCGGGTGGTGATCAGCTACGACGAATAGCGCCGCCGCCCACCCAGACCAGGAGGTCTCGCGCCATGAATCAGCCCCCGAACTCCGCAGACGCGGACGCCTCGATGTCGCTCGAGGACTACCTGGCCCGTGGCGGCAAGCTGACCGCGCCGGGCAATGCCACTGCCCGTTATCGGGGTGAGTTGCTCCGACTCATGGCGAGCTTCGTGGACAGCGAGCTCGCCGGCTCGGCCGGCTTCGCCGATGTCATCAACGACGCGCCGGGAATCAAGCCGCGTATCGCGGCCGCGCGGATCGTGCTGGAGAAGGTCGACCACGCCGACAAGGTCCTGACCCTGATGGGCGGTTTCGGCGCCGACACCGCGCGCTACGCGGTTCACCACCCCTGGTCGGCGCGGCTGCCGCGCGAAGCGAGCATCGGTCAGTCACGCCACGGCTCGGACATGCGGCTCTCCGTGTTCCATTACCCGATCCAGGGCTGGGTCGACGCGGTCGTGATGAACGTCCTCATGGGACTGGCAACCGAGATCCAGCTCGAAGAGCTCACCCGGGTGTCCTATCAGCCCCTCGCGGAGGCCTTCCGCGAGATCGCACCACGCGAGGCGCGCCACACGGCCCTGGGCATCGAAGGCCTGGGTGAGATCGTCGCCACGGACGGTGGCCGGGAACAGGCGCGGGCATCGGTCGACTACTGGCATCCCCGGGTCGCCGAGAGCTTCGGCGCCGCGCAGTCCACACGATTCGGTACGCTGGCCCGCCTGGGGCTTCGCCACAGGCAGAACTCTGAGCAACTCGCCGACTGGCAACACAGGGTCACCGAGTTGCTGGCGCGATTTTCGCTCGTCTGAGGCAGCGCCCCCTGCCCTCAGGCGATCGCCACGCGACGCGGCCCGGTGCAGCCCGTCATCGAACCCCGCCGATGCCCTCCAGCATCATGCGCGTCACCAGACCGGCGTACTCGTCGCGGGTGAGCGCCCCCCCCTCCCGGAACCAGGTGTAGACCCAGTTCAGCATACCGAACAACGACATGGTCGCGGGCATCAGCAGAGGGCGCGACGGCTGGTCGAGGTCGGGATTGATCCGCAGCAGTACGGCCGAGAAATAGCCGGTGATCCGCCGCTCGATCATGCGGATCTCCGCGCGTTGTGCCTCACTGAGCATCGAACCGCAGTTGAGCTGGACCTGGTGCGCGTGTTCCGCGCCCCGGTAGAGGTCCAGCACGACGGCGACCAGACGGTGCAACTGGGCCTGGGGCTCGGCGGAGTCGTCCGACGCCGCGGCCAGCGCGGCCTCGAGCTTGACGATATGGCCGTGGATGATCGCGAAGACGAGCGAGTCCTTGCTCGGAAAGTAGTGGTAGAGCAGCGCCTTGGAAACGCCCGAGTGCCGTGCGATCTGCGCCATCGAGGCCTTGTCCATCCCCTGGCGCGCGAACACGGCAGCCGCACTGTCCAGGATGGCACGACGTTTGTCCTCGAAGTCGCTGGCGCGCGGTCGGGCCATCGGACGCCTCAGCGAACGCGACGCGCGGCGCGAGCGGCCTGCGCCGGACCGGGCGGTTCGGCGACCCTGCAGGCCCTGCCCCTGCCCTGTGTCGCGGATCGTTGCATGACCGTATCGTAGAGCGAATCGCGCGAAACCTTCCCGGCGCGGGATCGCGCCGCGGCCCCGCGCGACGTAAACTCGCCGGACTGACGGGCAGATCCGGCCCGACCCGAGGAGACGACACCTTGAAATCCAATGCGATCGCGAGTCGCCTGCGTCGCGGCGAGACCGTCGCCGGCGCGATGATCTTCGAATTCTTCTCGCCCGGCATGAGCGCGATTCTGGCCAACTCCGGCTGCCGCTTCGTGTTCTACGACATGGAACACACCGGGCTCGGATTCGAAACGCTGAAGTGGCTGTTCGCAACCTGCCGGGGCCTTCCGATCGAACCCATGGTGCGCGTTCCTCGGGGCGAATACACCTATCTGGCGCGTGCGCTCGATCTCGGTGCGACCGGGGTGATGATCCCGATGGTCGAGTCCGCGGACCAGGCAAGACGGATCGTCGAGGCCTGCAAGTACCCGCCGGCGGGTCGCCGGGGCGCCGCCTTCGGGTTCGCGCACGACGATTACGAGGATGGCGACGTCCGGGCCAAGATGCGGACCGCGAACCGCCGGCTCCTGGTCGTCGCGCAGATCGAGACCGAGCGCGGACTCGCCGCCTGCGACGAGATCGCCGCCGTCGATGGTATCGACGTACTCTGGCTCGGCCACTTCGATCTCTCGAACTTCATGGGAATCCCCGGCAGGTTCGATCACCCTGACTTCGACGCGGCGATGCGAAAGGTCGCGGACGCAGCGAAACGACACGGTCGCGTCGCGGGCTTCATGGCAACGAATCCGGAGTGGATCGCGCGGGCCCGTGACGCGGGCTACTCGATGCTGGCCGTGGGTACGGATACGGGCATTCTGGCGCAGGGCGTGGGCCGGAATGCCCGTATCCG
>JAUIAI010000521.1 GCA_030425615.1 Gammaproteobacteria bacterium | reverse complement strand
CCTGCCCCGCGCGCAACGCGGTGGTCTCGGGCCCCATGGGCATGCTGCCGTCCGGGCCTCTGGCCGGCTTCAGGTAGTCCGCCGCGACATAGCCCCGCGGTCCACCGCCGAAGGGCTGCACGTCACACCAGATCCTGCCCTCGGCACGCCGGCAGCCCAGGTTGTCCAGAATGGTCCCCGAGGCGAAGGCACCGACGATCCTGGCGCTCGTCGACGGCTGCTCGCGCATCCGCAAGTCGCCGGCCGAGACGGAGACCTCCCAGTTGATCGGGCCTCCCTCGTCGGGGGCGGCGGGAGGTTCGGCGCACAGACCGGCCACCGGCACCCAGGGCAGCAGGCACAGCCCGACGAACAGGGTTCGAAAATTCATGGCTCGACTCCCGGGCCGTGCTCGGCCCGAACACCCTTGACGGGCATGCCTGAGGATGCAGGGTCGACCGCAGCACCGCGACTGTCGGCCCTTTGAACACCGTGTCAAAGAAGGTTAACGCCATGCTACTCTGCCGCAAAGAACCGGGCACGCCCGCAGCGCAGACCCGCCGCCTTGGGCGGGTTCGGGTCGGACGCGAGCGTCGAACCACAGGGAGGAAGGCATGAACGACGGCAACACGAACCGGCGCAGGCCGGGACTATCGGCACTCCTGGCAGCCATGCTCATGAGCGCGCTGCTCGCGGCCTGCGGCGGGGGCGGCAGCGACACGGCGGTGTCGGCGGACAGCGGCGACAACTCTCAGTCCACCGGTGACGGCTCGGGCAACGATACGGGCACGGACAGCTCCGGCGGAACGGATGATTCCGGCTCCGGCGATTCGGCCGGCGCCGATCCGGGCACGGGCACGGGTACCGACGGCTCGGGCACGTCGGGCGCAGGCGCCGGCAACATGTCCATCACCGTGCTCGACGGCCCGGTCACGCGCAACCCGGTGGCCGGCGTCTCGGTGTCGCTCTACGAAACCGACGACAAGACCATTGCACAGACCGTGGTCACCGGCGCGGACGGCGTGGCGAACTTCGGCGCCATCGCCTCGGGCAATCCGGCACTCAAGTCCACGTCGGGACACCGCACGCTCACGATCGCCGAGCCACTGACCGGTGGCGGTTTCGACGTCATCACGATCGTCAATCTGAAGGCCGGCGCCTATCCCTGGTACGTCGGCGACGACGGCCCGGGCGCGTGCAACCGGGTCGGCACGTTGGCCACGGGAACCTTCACGGGCCTGACGGGTGCAGAAACAGGTGTCGTCTGGCCGCTGTTCGCCGGGCAATCGCCTCTGGCGGGACCCACCGGTCTGGCCGGCGGTCAGGTGAGCAACGGCATCCTGACGATTTCGGACGTGCCGGTCTGCGAGCACCATCTTCAGGCCGACGGCACGCTGTCGCTGCTGGTCGCGGGCGCCGGGGCGGACGGCCAGATCACCACTTATGGGTTCTTCGCAGGGCTGACCGTCTCCAATGCGATGACCGTGCAGGGTGACGCGTCGACCGCACCGGGTTCGCTGCCCTGGACCGGGTCCCCGCCGCACCTGCCGACGCTGATCACGACCGCGAATCTGAACGGGCCGGTGTTCTTCCCGCTGACCAGCGCGGAAACGGGCGGAGCCAGCAGCGGCACGGTGCCGGTCCTCGATCAGATTCCCGGCGGGGCGTTCTGGGTCACCGGCAACAGCGAGGATTACCTCGGCGCGCAGTCCTGCACGTCGATCGACACCTATGCCACGCTCCCCACGACGGCCACGATCCGGATGCCGGATTTCGGCGCAGTCCTGAGGTCGTTCGACGCGACCCAGGGCACCCTGGATCTGACCCTGCCCGGCCCGGACACGGCCGATCTCCAGATCATCAGCTTCGATGTCAGCGCGCCGAACTCCTCCTGGACGCTTCTGACCGACGGCACCTCCACACGCACCGTCGTGCCCGATCTCCCACCGTCCGTCGATCTCGGGGCGATTTCGGCCGCCGGGTCGGACGTCTCACTGGTGAACCTGAATGACCTCGACGGATTCGACGCGGTCATCGAACTGTTCCTGCAGCAGACGACGGCCCGGCCGAGCGGCGCAGTACCCGGCGCCGGCTTCGCGGACAGCGAAATCTGCAGCTTCCGCTTCCTGGCCAATGCCGGACCGGGCGGGAGCGGGTCCGATGGCAACGATTCGCCTGGCGGTGACGGAAGCAACGGAGGCAGTGGTGCAACCGGTGGCGACCCGGGCGGCTCCGGCGGCGCGGCGACCGGTTCACTGTCAGTGTCCGGCGGACCGTTGAACGGCACCTTCGCGCCGGACACGGGCACGGCGCAGGACTTGGGCGGCACACTGCTCAGCATCTCGTGGACCGACGCGGCCGGGAACGCCGTGGCCGTCTTCCCGGACAGCTCGAACCCCGCGGCCGCGAGCCTGGTCTCGATCACGCCGGACGGCGGCAGTCCGCAGATCGTGTCGGCCGCCACCGGCCCCCTTCCGGTGAGCATCGACTCCGCCGCGCGCACGGTGACGTTCAGCGGTGTGGACGTTCAGGGGAGCGTGCTCACCGGTACGCTCGGCTTCTGACGACGCGAGCGCGCGCCGGTGCCGGACGGGCCACCGCCCGGCCGGTGGCCGCGGGCGCGAACGGCTAGCCGCCGAAGTCGTCGACCCGCCGGACCAGTTCGAGCCGGAAACGGCCGGCCAGCAGATCGCCGCGAGGATGATAGGCCCGGGCCGCCAGCCGGACGGGCCCGTCGGGCGCGGGCAGACGCAACCGATAGACGTTCGCGCCGTGCAGCGGTTCGTCCGAGACGTCGACCTCGGTGCTGATGTAGATCACTTCGCGGGCCGGCAGCGCCAGCAGACCGCCGAGAGCCACCGCGGCACGCAGGCGG
The DNA here is from genome assembly GCA_030425615.1 of Gammaproteobacteria bacterium. GTDB lineage: Bacteria > Pseudomonadota > Gammaproteobacteria > Burkholderiales > Burkholderiaceae_E > JAUIAI01. Next base: position 616 of record JAUIAI010000521.1, on the reverse strand, counting down.
TAGGCCGTGCAGAAATCGCCAATGGCCGGCGCCGAATAGACCCAGTGGTCGACCGGCCGTTGATTGCGCCGGCCGGCCTCCTTGAGCGCCTCGAGGAATCCGGGCAGCAACTTGGTCCAGCGCCCGGCGAGACGGCAACAGGAGCCCCCGGTCAGCCCGGTGCGCGCCAGGATCCCGGCTTGTTCCGTTTCGTACGAACGCAACGGATTGCGCGCCAAGGCGTGGGACACGAGACGCACGAAGTCTTCGCCCGGATCATCGCTGCGCGCGAGGGCCGGCTCCGCGGCGCCGGGCTGCGGTTCGCCAGGCGGTCGGACGCCGAAACCCTGCTGAACGCGGCGGGCGGCCGGCAGGTCCGAGTCACCGTGGACCAACGTGCGCGCTAACAGCATCACGTCGTCGTAGGGCGCCTGCAGCACTCGCTGATTGCGCTCGATCGGGCCTGCCCAACGGGGCCCGACGAGCACCCGTTCAGCTCCGCCCCACCCCACTTCACGCTGGCTCAGGCAGGCGAAGTTGTTGGTGAACACATCGAGCAAGGCCAGGCTCAGGTAACGACCGTCGCCGGGGGGGAATCGTGAGCCGCACCGGGCCGCGTGACAGATCGACCCAGGCG
>JAUIAI010000520.1 GCA_030425615.1 Gammaproteobacteria bacterium | reverse complement strand
GATACCGGGCTCGAGCCAGAAACCGAGCCGGCCTTGCTCGGGCAGTGGGGCCGACAGACGAGAGATGCGCTCGAGATGCTGCGCGCCGCGGAAGGCCGGGGTCTAGTCGAGGTCGGCGATGCGGACCTGCGTGCACGAACGCCGCCCGCACCGGGCGAGGCTCCTGTGAACCGTCTGCATCTGCTGCAGCGCGCGATTCTCGCCCTCGAGGACGCCGGCTGGACCGACGCGAACGCATTGGCCGCCCGTGCCGACGCGAGCGACGCCTCGTTGGAGATCCATGTCTGTCACGGCCTGGCCAGGCAGGCCGATGCCGTCTACGACAGGCTGATGGATGCCTTCAGGGCGATCCCGGACCTGTGCGCCGACGAGGTTGCCGTGTTGTGCGTCGATGTCGACGCGGCCGAGCCCTGGCTGCGGGCCCGGTTCTCGGCGCAGGCCGAACGGTCGATGCCCCTGGCGATCACGGGTTTGTCGGCGCGGGCCGACCCCGTACCCCGGGCCGTGCTCGATCTGTTGGCGATGATCTGCGGCGAGATTTCGGCGGCCGCGGTGGTCGACTGGCTGGACGCCGGATGGGCGCGCCGTCGCTTCGGTCTGGGTGACGAGGACATCCGGGCGCTGCGCAACGCGCTCGAGGCGGCCGGCTGGGGCGTCGACGATCTCGATGCGCCCGTGGCGCACCGGGCAGGCTGGCGGCTCGCCCGGGCACGGCTCGCCCTGGGGGACTGTCACGAACCGGCCGATCTCGACCCGGGGCAGCCCGGTCTCGCGCTGGGCGGGACCTGGCCGGTGGCGGGCCCCGGGGACGATGGGCGTCACGTTCTCGGTCTGGCGTTCGCGCTCATCGACGAGGTCACCGATTTCCGGGGGCAACGGGCCGAACATGCCCCGGGGCACTGGTGGCAGCGGGTGGAAGCGCTGGCGTCGCGCTGGTTCTCCGACGATGCCGCGCTGCTGGCGGGGCTCGGGCGTTTTCGGGCCGCCGGCGCACAACTCCTGGAGCAGACGTCGGCCGCGGGGCTCGACAGCATGGATTTCGAGACCTTCGTGGCGGGACTCCGGGGAACGCTCGAACAGGGCGCCCGGCTCGCCTGGCCCCAGGGCGCGATCACCGTCGCGCCTCTGGGGAGCCTGCGCGGAGTGCCGTACCGCGTCGTGGCCGTGATGGGACTCGACGACGGAGCCTGGCCGGTGCGTGCGCCGGCGGCCGAATTCGATCTCATGCGCGCCGCGCCGCGGCACGCCGATCCGGCGCCCGGCGACGCCGCGCGTGCCGTGATGCTCGACCTCGTGCGTGATACCAGCGAACGCCTGCTTCTCGCCTACACCGGCCGGGATGCACGCGACAACGGCGAGCGGCCGCCGTCACGTGTGGTGGGCGAACTGCTCGACTACCTGGCGCGGGTGGATCCGCTGGCAACGTCGGTGCCGTGCGTTCACGTGCACGCGCTGCAGCCGTTTTCGCCGACGCGATTCACCGCGCCTTGGGTCAGTTATGACCGTGCCTGGGCCCAGGCCGCACGCCGGCTGTTCGAAGGCGGCGCGCCGCGCGGTCTCGCGCCGCTGCTCGCCGCGCGGCGCGCCCCCGAGGTGCCCGCCGGACCGGCGTCGACCACGCTGGATGCCCTGATCGACGCCATGGCGCGGCCCCAGCGCCACTTCCTGCGCACGGTGCTGGGCGTACGTCTTCCGGTCGCCGAGGCGGAGATCGATCCGGCGCAGGCGCTCGACGACGGAGATCTCGGTTACGGCGACGCCGATCGCATCGCCACGATGGTGCTCGAGGCCCGACGGGCGGGGGCCGGCCGGGCGGAGCTCGAAGCCGCGCTCGCCGCGCATCCGCTCGCGCCGCCCGGGGTCGCGTTCGAGACGTTTCTGCAGCGCCGCGTCACGGAGGCCGATTCCCGTCTCGCGGCCGAGCGGGAATGCCTGCTTCGCCTGGGTGTGCCGGCCGATCCGGCGGCGAGACGGCCGTCCGCAGCCGTGCGGCTGATCCTGCCCGGCTGGCGTATGGTCGGCGCGGCTCCGGCGCGCTGGGGCGGGGCGTCGGCGGGAGAGGTGGCGATCGAGACGGGACGGCCCGCTGCCAATGCCATCGTCGCGGCATGGTGCCGCTACCTGTTCTGGGTCGCGACCTCTCGGGAAGGTGATCCCCCGTCCTGGCTTCTGGTCGAACCCGACGGAAAGGAAGGACTGTCGGTGATCGGCTGGGGGCCCGCGGCCGGGCGTCTGCGGGGGAACGATCGTGCCGCAGGCGCGGAGAACCCGACGATCAGTCCTTCACGGGCGGCGGAGTCCCTGGCCGCGGTCTCACGCGCGATGGTCTCGCCACGCGAGCCACTCGCCTTTGCGCGCCTCGCCAGCGACTGGGTCGAGGGCGGCGGCGGTCCCGAACCGGACGACGACCGCAAGCGCCAGGGGCTGGTCCGCAACCGCTGGCTGGGCGATGGATCCGGCCATGTTCCCGGGTTCGTCAATCGACCCGATGTCCGGGCCATCTGGCGTGATGCTCCGCCCGGGTTGTCCTCGGTGCTGGCAGCCAGCCTCGCCGGCTACGCGCCGCTTATCCTGGCTGCCCGCGGAGAGATGTCGCCCGGTGAAGCGCTCTCGCGCTGGCGGGCGGCCTGGGAGTTGCCGCAATGACCGCCCCCGGCGATCCGGCCTGGCGGCCGGTGCCCGGCGAGCCGGGGCCGCTGGCCGGACACCCGCTCCTCGAGCCCTCGTTGTTCGAGGGCCTGACCGTCCTCGAGGCGGACGCCGGAACCGGCAAGACCTGGACGATCTGCCGCCTCGTGGTTCGGGCAATCGTCGAGCATGATCTCGACCTCGACTCGATCGCCGTACTCACCTTCACCAATGCCGCCGCGGCCGAACTGCGCGCCCGGATCGCTTCGCTTCTGGACGAGTTGCTGGCCGGCCATGCCAGTCAGGATGCGTTTTTTTCGCGCTACCGCGCACCCATCGGCGATGACCAGGTCCGCGCCCGGCTCCGACTGGCCAGGGTCTCGCTGGACGGCGCGATGATCGGCACGATCCACGGCTTCTGTCACCGGGTGCTCACCGACTACGGGCTCAGCCTCGGGCGCTGGGACGAAATAGAACCGTCGGCCGATGGCGGCGAATCGCTCGAGCGGGTCGTGACCGAATGGTGGATCGGCATGCTCGAGAGTGGTGATCCCCGGCTTCGCTGGCTGCTCGAAGGCCCCCGGTCGCGAGGTGCGGGCGGCGTCAGCCGCGCCGAAGGCCTGCGTCTGGCGTCGCTCAGGAGCGTGCTCGCGGCGCTGGTGTCCGACCCCCGTGCCGATGTCTGGCCGTCCTGTCCCGACGGCGACTGGCGGGTGCTCGCCACGACGCTGCAGCAGGCGGCGGCCGAGGTCGCCGAGGCACTGCGGCAGGAGCGTGAGCAGATCGAGCGCTGGCGCGAGGCCAGCGCTCATGTCAACCGCAAGTCGGTGAACGCGCCCCGGC
>JAUIAI010000519.1 GCA_030425615.1 Gammaproteobacteria bacterium | reverse complement strand
TGCTGGCCAACCTCTCGGTGCCGCTGGTCGGGGTCGTCGACACCGCCGTCATGGGACGTCTGCCCGGTGCTGCCCAGATCGGGGCCGTGGCGCTGGGCGCCACGGTGTTCAGTTTCCTGTTCTGGGGCTTCGGCTTCCTGCGCATGGGAACGACCGGGCTCGTGGCACAGACGCTGGGCCGGCGAGATACCGCCGGCCTGCGCGGGCTCTGCCTGAACCTGGGCGCCGCGGCGCTGTTGATCGGACTGATCCTCGTGGTTCTGCGTCAGCCCATCGTCGCCTTGGCGCAGTGGGTGTTTCCGGCGGGCGACACCGTTCGAGAGGCGCTGGGCGTCTACACCGGTGTCCGGCTGTGGAGTGCGCCGGCCGTCCTCGGCAACTACGTCCTCGTCGGTGTGTTCGTGGGACTTCAGCGCACCGGCCTCGCCCTGTTGAGCCAGCTGGTACTGAACCTTTCGAACGCGGGTCTGAGCCTGCTGTTCGTGCTCGTCCTGGACATGGGCATCGCGGGGGTGGCCTGGGCGAGTGTGATCGCGGAGTCGCTCGCGCTCGGGGTCGGGCTCGGTGCGCTCTCGCTGGCCCTGGCAGGCCTGCCCGGACGCTGGCCGTGGGCCGCGCTGCGGGACCGGGCCGCCTACGTGCGGCTGTTCAGGGTCAACGGCGACCTGTTCGTGCGCACGCTGTGTCTGATCGCGGCGTTCGCGTGGTTCAACGCCCGGGGCGCGGCCCAGGGAGAGTGGATCCTGGCGGCCAATGCCGTTCTTCTGCAACTCGTTCACGTTCTGGCCTACGGACTGGACGGCTTCGCCCATGCCGCGGAGACGCTGGTGGGTCATGCGCGCGGAGCGGGACGCCGGAACGACTATCTCGACGCCATCCGGATCGCGACCGTCTGGGCGCTCGGCACGGCGGTCGGATACTGCCTCGTCTATTTGTTCGCCGGCGAGTCGCTGGTGGCGGCGCTCACGATCGATGAGCGGGTTCGGACGCTCGCGGCGCAATACCTTCCGTGGCTCTGGCTGACGCCGCTCGTCGCGGTCTGGTCCTACCTGCTGGACGGGATCTTCGTCGGCACGCTGCGCTCGACCGACATGCGTGACGCGATGATCGTTTCGCTGATCGCGTTCCTGATCGTGACCTGGCTGGGAATGGAGCTGTTCGCAAATCACGGCCTCTGGGCCGCGCTGACCGCCTTTTTCGCGTTTCGCGCGCTGACGCTGCTGGCCGCCATGCGCCTCAGGCCGCTGGCGTGGCCGGTCCGGGCCGACGTTTCGTCCGGGTCGTCGAGCGGCGTACGATGACACGCATTCCAAGAGGGGAGACCACGACGATGAAGCTCGACAATCGAATGGCGTACATCACCGGAGGCGCATCCGGCAACGGTGCGGCGATGGCGCGCGCGTTCGCGGCCGAAGGCGCGGCGGTCGCAGTGGCGGACGTCCAGAGCGCACTGGCCGAAGAGGTCGCCGCCTCGATCCGCGCGACCGGCGCACGGGCCATCGCCATCGATCACGACGTCGGCGACGAGGCGGCCTGGCAGGAAGGCCTCGATCGGGCCGTCGCGGAACTCGGGCCGTTGCGCGTGCTGGTCAATAACGCCGGAATCGGCGTCGGCTGCGATTTCGAGGACGAGACGCTGGAGAACTGGCGGCGGGTGCAGCGCATCAACCTGGACGGTGTCTTCCTGGGCTGCCGGGAGGCCGTGCGGCGGATGAAGGACCAGCCGTCGGGCAGCATCGTCAACATCTCGTCCGTGTACGGCATCGTGGGTGCCTGGCGGACCGCGGCCTACAACGCCAGCAAGGGCGGTGTCCGGCTGATGACGAAATCCGTTGCTCTGTATTGCCAGCACAAGGGTTATCCCATCCGCGTGAACTCCGTGCATCCGGGTTTCATCGACACCCCCATGATCTCGGGCCAGGAGCGGCACCTCGGCGCCGAGGGCTTCGCGGCCATGCGGTCGCAGATCATCGAGGCGACGCCGATGGGGCGCATGGGGCTGGCCGACGAGGTCGCGGCGGCCACCCTGTTCCTGGCCGGCGACGACTCCTCGTTCATGACGGGCAGTGAACTCGTGGTGGACGGCGGGTTCACGGCGCGGTAGCGGGCGGTTGCGCGAGCTACCTGCGGACCGGCGCTGAAGTGCGGACGGGCGCTTCGGCCGCCCGACGAAGCCGTGTGACGCCATAGGCGAGCAGACCCGTCACTGCCGTGAGCAGAAAGAGGCCCGCGTCGAATCCGCCGGTGAGATCATACAGCGCACCCAGGGACAGCGGGCCCAGCACGCCGCCGATCTCGGCGGCCGAGAAGAAGAGCCCCGCAGCCGTTCCCGCCCGAGCGGGCCCGATGTCGGGCAGTTCGACCAGCGTCAGGATGAGCACGGTCATCAGGGACGAGCGGGCGATGCCCTGCATGAGCAGCCCCGCGAACAGCGGGATGCCGCTCTGGAAATGGAGCAGCAGCGACGCCATCATCGCCGACAGACTCAGGACAAGGAGGATCCGGAAGCGTCTTCCCGGGGTGGCCAGGCGGGGAATGCTCAGGGAGCCGATGATGCCGACGATCGTGGGTATGGATGCCCAGTACCCTGCTTGCACGGCACTCATGCCGTCGTGGCGGAGCAATTCGGGCAGCCAGTTGTTCAGACCGTGATTGAACATGAATACGCCCACGCTCATCAGCATCACCAGGCGCACGGCCGGCGAGCGCAGCAGTTGCGCGATCATGCGCCGCTGGGGCACACGCTCGGCCGAACGCTCTGCGGCCTCCAGCGCACGGGCCTGAGGCGTGCCGGCGATCCACCACCAGAGAACGCCGGCGGCGACCGCGACGAACGCCCAGGACAGGAGCACCGGGCGCCACTGGCCGTCGAAGGTCGGCAGCAGGACGGAATGGGTCAGCGTGAGCGAGATCACGCCGCCGACGGCCGGCCCGGTCAGATAGACCCCCATCGCGAAGCCCCGGTCAGGGCCCGTGAACCAATGCGCGATCACCTTCGGTGCGCCGGCCGAGACGATAGGGCCGCCGAGCCCGAACAGCATCACCGCCGCCAGCAGCGTCGGGTAGTCCACCGCCCAGGCCCGGCCGCCATAGCGAGCGCCGCCCGTGCTCCGAGCCGGTCGAGAAGGATGCCGCAGGGCACGGCCGAAACGATGTACACCAGCTGCCAGGCGCCCAGCACGCTGCCCATCGCGGAATGGCTGAGACCGAGATCGGTCTGAATGGGCTGCACGAGTGGCGCGAGACTGGTGACGACGAGCCCGAACGCCGTGTAGATCAGCCAGACACCGGCCAGTACGACCCAGCGCATGGGCCCTTTCGGGGAAACGTCGGAGGAATCGGCTGGTGTCACGGTCGTTCTGGGGTCGGCGAGATGCTCCGCAAAGACGCAGCGGGCCCGGACCGGCGCCGGAGGCGTCGGCGGCACACATGCTGCGGGTCGGGAGCAGCCGATATATTACGGGGCGCGAGCGTGGTG
>JAUIAI010000518.1 GCA_030425615.1 Gammaproteobacteria bacterium | reverse complement strand
CCGCCGGAACCTGCAGCACGATACCGAGTTCTTCGTTGAACAGGGCGGTCAACGTGCGCTCGAGGCGCTGCACCGCCACCTGCTCGGGTCGGATCTTATAGTCACCCCAGTCCGCCGCATACGGGTCGATCGTGAGCATGTCCAGGTTGATGGACAGTCCGCATCCCGAAGCGAACGCCATTTCGAGCAGGCAGGCGAGCAGACCGCCGTCCGAACGATCGTGGCAGGCGAGAACGAGCCCGTCGTCGATCAGGGCGGCGACACAGCCAAGCGTCGCTGCCAGGCGACCGGGGTCATCTAGATCCGGCGCTTCGCCCCCCTCCAGGCCGGCGATCTGGGCGAGCGCCGATCGGCCCATGCGCTGGCGACCGTCGGCGATGTCGATGAACAGCAGTACGCTGTCCGCATCGAGTCGCATCGCCGGGGTCACGGTCCGCCGGACGTCGCCCACCTGGGTATGCGCGCTGACGATCAGCGAGACCGGCGAGCTCACTTCCGAGTTCTGACCCTCCGGTCCGACGCCCGCGGCCCGCATGGACAGGGAATCCTTCCCCACCGGGATCGACAACCCGAGCGCAAGACAGCAGTCCCGCGCCGCGCGCACGGCGTCGAACAGGTCCGCGTCCTCGCCGGCATCGCCACAGGCGGCCATCCAGTTCGCGGAGAGTTTCACCCGGCGCAGGTCCCGCAGTCCGACGCCGGCGAGATTGGTCAGCGCCTCGGCGATCGCCATCCGCGACGCGGCGGCCGGGTCCAGATCGGCGAGCGGTGTGCGCTCCCCGACGGCGAGCGCGTCACCGGCGCTGCCGTTGTGGTCGTGAAGGCCGACGGCGCAGTCCGCGACGGGCACCTGCCAGGGGCCCACCATCGGGTCCCGGTGGCAGAGTCCGCCCACCGTTCGATCGCCGATCGTCACCAGAAAGCTCTTGTCGGCCACGGCGGGCAGGCGCAGCACCTGAACGATGGCACCCTCCAGCCCCAGCCCGGTGAGATCGATCGCGGCCGGTTCACGGGACCGCCGGCGCGCGTCGCGCCGCATCCGGGGGGGCTTGCCCAGCAGAACGTCGAGATCGATGTCGACGGGATCATCCCCGCCATCGACCCTGTCGTCGACCACGTGCAGGCGCCCGTCGTCGGTGGCCGCGCCCAGCACCGCGAACGGACACCGCTCGCGCTCGCAGAGCGCCTCGAAAGTTGCGAGCCTGTCGGGACGCAGCGCCAGAACGTAGCGCTCCTGACTCTCGTTGCACCAGATCTCGGCCGGCGACAGCGACGGATCGTCAACCGGGATCCGGGCGAGCAAGAGACGCGCACTGCGCCCGGCGTCGTGCACCAGCTCCGGCAGCGCGTTGGACAGCCCGCCGGCACCGACGTCGTGAATCGACAGCACCGGGTTGTCTTCGCCGAGACGCCAGCATCCGTCGATCACCTGCTGGGCCCGACGCTGCATCTCGGGGTTGCCACGCTGCACCGAGTCGAAATCCAGCGCCTCGCTGTTGCTGCCGCCACCCATGCTGGAGGCGGCGCCGCCACCGAGTCCGATGCGCATTCCGGGTCCGCCGAGCTGCACGAGCACGGACCCCACCGGCAGGGGATGTTTGCCGACCTGGTCGGCTGCGATCGAACCGACGCCGCCCGCGATCATGATCGGCTTCAGATAGCCGCGCCATCGCTCCGAGGCACGTGCCTCGTAGGTCCGGAAGTAGCCGACGAGATTCGGGCGGCCGAACTCGTTGTTGAAGGCGGCCGCACCGATCGGACCGTCCAGCATGATTCTGAGCGGATCCGCCAGACGGGCCGGCGCCCGGGGACCGGGTTGCTGCTCCCAGGGTTGTTCGAAGCCGGGGATCCGCAGATGCGAGGTCGTGAAACCGGTCATGCCGTAGCGCGGTCTTGCTCCCCGGCCGGTCGCACCCTCGTCGCGGATTTCCCCGCCCGAGCCGGTGGCGGCCCCCGCGAACGGCGAGATCGCCGTGGGGTGGTTGTGCGTCTCGACCTTCAGGACGCTGTGGATGATGCCCTGATTCCACTCATAGGTCAGCGTGGCAGGATCGGTCTCCAATCGGCGGGCGACGCCCCCCTGGAGCACGGCCGCGTTGTCGTTGTACGCCACCACCGTACCGTCCGGCTGAGCGGCGTGTGTCTGGCGGATCATGCCGAACAGGGTTTCGGGCACCGGGGTTCCGTCGATCACCCAGTCGGCGTTGAAGATCTTGTGGCGGCAATGCTCAGAGTTGGCCTGCGCGAACATCATGAGTTCGACGTCCGTCGGGTCGCGTTGCTCCCGTCCGAATGCAGCCTCGAGATAATCGATCTCATCGTCGGAAAGGGCGAGCCCGAGGCCGACATTCGCATCGACCAGCGCCTGTCGGCCCAGGCGAGCGAGCGGTATCCGGGCGAGGCCCGCGCGCGGTGGCGGAGCGAACACCTCGGCGGCCACCGGACGCTTCAGCATCACCGACTCGGTCATCCGGTCGTGCAGCGCGGCAGTCATGGCCGAAAGCCCCTCGGCCGTGAACTCTGCCCGCCGCAGCAGTCCACCGCGCTTGTGAAGCTGATAGCGCACTCCCCGCTCGATGCGCAGGACATCTGACAGTCCGCAGCGATGCGCAATGTCCGTGGCCTTGCTCGACCACGGGGACATCGTCCCGAGACGCGGTACGACGTACACGGTTCCCGAGTGGTCGTCGTCCAGCGGCGGCTGCGGTTCGCGCTCGAGCAGGGCGGCGAGGCGGCGCTCGGTCAGCGCGTCGGGCGCCCCGACGAGTGACACGAGATAGAAGTAGCGGGCGTGAAGCGAATCCACCGCCGGGTCGGTCGCCCGAAGCGCCTGCACCAGCCGGGATACGCGGAAGGACGACAGCGCGACGGCGCCGGGAACGAGCAGCGAGTGAGTCATGGTGGCCGCGGTCAAACCCCGATTATAGTAAGGTCGGATTCAAAGGCCCCCGGGACCCTGACCCGCAGGGCGCGGGCCCCGGGTCGGCGGAGTCGGCTGTCCGGTCGGACCTCTATCAGCGAGGATGCCCCAGATTCATGGATCTCCCGATCACCGCAGGTGGCCCGTCCCGGGAACGTGGCGGCTTTCTTAGCAAGGAAAGGATTCGCGAGCTCGAAGCACGCGCGCTTGCCGATGCGCCCGGGGGTGCGCTCATGTCCAGGGCTGCCGCGGCGATCGCCGCCCAGGCCGAGTCGCTGATGCGCGACCTGCCCCGGGAGTCGCCGGTATTCGCGGCGGTCGGACCGGGAAACAACGGCGGCGACGCCCTCCTCGCGCTGATGATGCTGGTTCGTCGCGGTTACATCGTCCGGGCATTCCGGGACACCGTGTCGCCCGGCGGGACAATCGGTCCGCCAGACGCAAGGGCCGTGCACGAAAGATGGCGTGCCGCCGGCGGTGAGTTCCTGGATCTCGCCGATATCGTGCGACATCTGCCCGACGACCGTCCTGCGCTGCTCATCGACGGGCTGTTCGGCATC
>JAUIAI010000517.1 GCA_030425615.1 Gammaproteobacteria bacterium | reverse complement strand
GTCCCAGCGGCGCACGGCATCGAGCGAACCGATGGGCACCAGCGTGCGGCAGGCATGCTCGGCCTGCAGGGCGGCGTTGCCGCCGCAATGGTCGGAATGCAGATGGGTATTGATGATGCGCGTCAGCGCTGCCGTGGGGCCGCGAGCCCGGAGCGCGTGCCGCACGAGCGCCAGTGTGGTCGGGGCATGCGTCACGTAGCCCGTGTCGACGACCGTCAGCGCATCTTCGTCGAACAGCTGGATCTGGTTCGCCGAGAGCCAGTCTCGCTCGACGAAATGCACCCCTGTCGGCAGGTCGGCGCCGTCTGACGCCGGGGGCGGCGACGCGCCGTCTCCGTCGGGGCCTGCGGCCACGCTCAGCGATCGCCCGTGGGAAGGCGCCCGGGGAACATCAGCTCGATGTCCTCGAAGGCCTCCTCGAGCTCCCGGGTTCCCGCATGCACGGACTTGAAGGGCGGTCGCGCGGTCGTGAGCACGATCCGTGTGCCCATGGGCAGGCGCAGCACCTTGGCCTTGAAGATGTCCTCCCAGCGGTAGAACCGGGCGAAGATCCAGTCCTGGCGGATGCCTTCGGCATCGATGCGGGTCTTCCCCCAAACGATGTGATAGCAGCCGAGACCCATGCCGATGCCGCCGCCGAGCAACAGCAGCAGGGCGGCCGAATCGGTCGCGCCTCCGACGCCGATCGCCCCGATGATGGCCACCGCGACGCATGCGGTGATCAGGAGAGCCATGATCTTGACCGGCAGCCGGTAGGAATCGCCGACCACGGGCTGGGCAAAGCGCTCGGCGGGAGACCGCGGTGTCGTGCTCACGGAGAATCGCACCCCCGGGCGGGTTGCCGTGCGGCCGCCGCGGTGCGGCGCCTCTCGACGGCCGCGAGAACGCGATGCCTGCCCTGGCGGTCGAGTCGCCCCCAGGCCGCGATCTCGTCGAGCGTGCGCAGGCATCCGGTGCAGATCTGTGTGTCCGGATCCAGCCGGCAGATGGACACGCAGGGAGAGACCGGTTCGTCCCGGCGGGAGTCGGTCACCATGGGCGACTCGTGACGACGACAGAGGCGGGCATCGGGCTCAGGCCGACGCCTGCGTCTGGCTATCGCGCAGTTTCACGGCGATGGCATTGCCCGCACGCGAGTTGCTCTTGCGGCCGAGGAACTCGGAGATCCACTGCCCGGTGAGCACGAGCTTCTCGAGATCGAGGCCGGTCTCGATGCCCATGCCGTGCAGCAGGTAGACGACGTCTTCAGTCGCGACGTTCCCCGTGGCTCCCTTGGCGAACGGGCAGCCACCGAGACCGGCGATCGAGGTGTCGAAGCGGCTCACGCCGACTTCGAGGGCAGCCAGCGTGTTGGAAACGCCCTGACCGTAGGTGTCGTGGAAATGGCCGGAGAGCTGCGCCAGCGGGTAGACCTTCGAAGCGGCCTCGAACACCGTCTTGACGTGCGCGGCGGTGCCCACGCCGATGGTGTCCGCGATTCCGATCTCGTCACAGCCCAGGTCGCGGAAGCGCTCGGTGATGTCGACCACGTCGGCCACGGGTACTTCACCCTGGTACGGACAGCCGAACGCGACCGAGACGGCGGCACGGACGCGAATGCCATTGGCCTGCGCGGCCTCGGCCACCGGACGGAAGCGTTCGATGCTCTCGGCGATCGAACAGTTGATGTTTCTCTGGGAGAACGCCTCGCTCGCGGCACCGAAGATCACCACCTCGTGCGCGCCGGCAGCCAGGGCGCCCTCGAAGCCCTTCATGTTAGGCGTCAGCACCGACAGGTGCAGACCCTCGCGGCGTTCGATACCCGCCATCACCCGGGGGGCATCGGCCATCTGCGGAACCCACTTGGGCGAAACGAAGGACGTGGCCTCGAGCTGGTCGACGCCCGCGTCGATCAGGCGTTCGCACAGTTCGAGCTTGACCTCGGCCGGCACCGGCTGCTTTTCGTTCTGCAGGCCGTCGCGCGGGCCGACCTCGGTGATTCGGACGCGTTGCGGAAGATCTTGGCGCATGGCGGAGACAGGTTGGTCGCTTCGGGAACCCAACAGTTTAAGGGCTGGCGCGCCTGGTGTGCCGTTTCACCAGTAACTCGCATGTCGTTCGAGTCCTCGCGTGCCTGAACGCTCGCCATCTCCCCGGGGAGGTCCGAGTATCCGGGTATCCTCTGATATGCGGCGTTTCCGAATGGGGATGCAATCGGGGTTGCGGGTAGGTGGCCGGAAGTCGATTTCGCCGACCGCTTCCTGGTCGCGTCAACACTCCGTTTGAGTTTCAGAGCATGCGTATCCTGCTGGTGGACGACGACCGATTCGTACGCGCGACACTGGCCTCCGGTCTGACCGGCATGGGGCACGAGGTCCTCGATGTCGAATCGGCGGAGCTGGCACTGGAGATGCTGGACGGCGCCCGGGTGGATGTGATCGTCTCCGACATCGAAATGCCGGGCATCGGTGGGCTGGCGTTCGTCCGTGCCCTGCGCTCCCGGCCGCACCGGCCACCCTGCGTGGCGCTCACGGCCAGTCATCTGACGACCGCGCAGGACGAGGCCATGCGCGGGCTGTTCGACAGCGTCCTCACGAAGCCCGTGTCGGTCACGGCGCTGCACGGCGTTCTTGCCGGACTCGTCGGCCGCTGATCGCGGCCTTGGTTCCGGGCCGCCCGGCTCCGTGGGTCCGGCCGCAGCGCTCAGTAGCCCAGCGAGCGGTCCACGGCGCGGCCCGCGTCCGCGCCCGATCGAAGGGCCAGGATACGGCGTGCGATCTGCTGCGCGGAGGGCCCCACCCGCGTCACGGCCGCCACGTGCGGCGTGATTCTCACCCTCGGATGCAGCCAGAACGGATGTCCCGCGGGCAGCGGTTCGGTTGCGAACACATCGAGTGAAGCGCCCTCGAGCCGGCCGTCTTCGAGCGCCCGCAGCACCGCCGGTTCGTCGATCAGCCCGCCGCGTCCCACGTTGACCAGCCAGCCGCCCGGTCCCAGAGAGGACAGCGCCGCATCGTAGATGATGCCGCGTGTCTGTTCGGTCAGTGGCGCGAGAAGGATGAGCACCCGGATCCCGGCCAGGAACTGCGACCACTGGTCCGGGCCGTGAAACACGCGCACGCCGTCGACTGCAGGACCTTCGCCGCGGCGGAACGCACTCACGGGATAGCCTTCGTCCCGCAGTGCGGCCGCCACCCGGCGGGGCTGAGGCGATATTCGGGGAGGCGATAGACAGCGCGTATCGGTACGCACAGATCCTCGCGGGCGCAGGCGTCGAGAGGGGCCTGCTCGGACCGCGAGAAGTGGAGCGGGTGTGGGAGCGCCACGTACTGAACAGCGCGGTGGTATCGGAGCTGTTGCACCCGGGCGAGCACATCGCCGACATCGGTAGTGGGGCCGGCCTTCCCGGGATACCGTTGGCGTTGGCCCGTCCGGACGTTCGGGTGACGCTCATCGAGCCGCTGCTTCGGCGCAGCGACTTCCTTCGCGAGGTGATCGACGAACTTGG
>JAUIAI010000516.1 GCA_030425615.1 Gammaproteobacteria bacterium | reverse complement strand
CCGGTCTGGCACGTCTGCGCCGGGCGACCCTGCGCGGTGAACCCGTCGACGACCTTGAGTTCCGACTGCGGAACAGTTCGGGACGCCTGCTCTGGCTCGCCGTGGACGTGCACCCGCTGTTCGAGGACGGCCGGATCTGCCAGTTCGCGGTCGTGGGGTTCGACGTCACTGAGCGTAAGCGCAACGAGACCCTCAAGACCGATTTCGTCTCGCTCGTGGGCCACGAGCTCAGGACGCCCCTGACCGTGGTCTCCGGCGCGCTCGAGGCGATGGCCGGTGGCCTGGCGGGCAGGCTCGATCCGTCGATGCTCGAGCTGGTCGAGATGGGTCAGCGCAACTGCACCCGGCTGCGCCGGCTGATCGAGAATCTCCTCGACGTCAACCGGATCGAGACCGGCGTCGTGACCTATCAACTGCAGGATCTGTCGGTCTGGCAGGCGGTGGAGCACGTGGCCCGTGTTCTCTCCCTCGAGGTCGAGCAGGCCGGCCTGGCCCTGGACATCCGAGGCGTTTCCCGGGTCGAGCAGGTGGTCGCCGACCCGATGCGGTTCGACCAGGTCCTCACTCAGTTGCTCAGCAACGCGATCAAGTTCTCCGCGCCGGGCAAGGACATCGTGATCCGCAGCGTATCGACGGCGTCGGGCAGCGTGCGCGTCTCCGTCACGGACCAGGGGCCCGGGATCAAACCGGAGTTCGCCTCGCAGGTCTTCGAGAAGTTCACCCGTGATCCGGATGTTCTGGCCAGCGGCGTGGAGGGTTTCGGGTTGGGCCTGTCCATCGCCCGTGCACTCGTGGCGAGTATGAACGGCCGGATCGGCTATCAATCCAACGACGGACCGGGATGCGAGTTCTGGTTCGAGCTGCCCCGGGTCGGGGCCGACGCACGGAGCACGCCAGAGGCTCTGGGAGAAACGACGACATGACCAGCATCGACCAGGGTGGAACGCCCGGGCAGGACCCCGGCAACACCGACCTCTCGACCATGGCCGAACGCTTCGCCGCGGCGGCGCTCGGCTGTGCGCGATACCCGGTTGCGGCGATCAGCCTGGACGGGCAGCTGAAGGCGGTGGCCAACCGCGGAATCCCGGTCAGCAGCCTGGACAGGATGGCGATCAGCAGTCTGTGTCGGCGTGTCGTCGAGCATGGCCGGGCGTGGATCGTCGACGATCTCTGGAACGAGCCGTCGCTGCCTGCCGGCGTGGCCAGCGTCGGGTCCGGGTTGCGGGCGCTCGCCGCGTGGCCGCTGGTGATCGATGGACAGACCGTGGGATGCCTGGCGGTCTTCGACGTGATCCCGAGGCTCTCCGAGCCGGACGTCTTCGATGCGCTCGCCGCGATGTCTCTTGCCGCCGCGGGCAGCCTTGCGAGCCTGCGCGAACTCGACCGACTGCGCGCGGACGGCGCCCGCGAGCACGCGATGCTCGACGAGGTGCCCGACGGCCTGCTGCGTGTGGCCGCTGACGGAATGGTCATCCAGTGCAACCGTGCGGCGCGCACGCTGCTCGGCATTGCCGGGGACGAACCGGCAGGCTGGCGTCTGCGGATCGACTCCGAAGAAGGCGTGTCGATCGAGCCGGGCGGCCAGGCCGCGTCCGGAGACGGGCCGGCGTGGCTGCTCGGTCAGGCCGTGCGCCTTCCGGGGCGACGTCGCGACGGCGCGCGCAAGGTGTTCGAGGTCAAGGTGGCAACGCTGCTCGCCGCCGGACCGGATCTGCTCGTCGTGCTGCGCGACGTGACCCAGCTCGATGAGGCCCGCCAGTTGCTGGAGCTCCACGCCTTGATCGTGGAGAAGACCGAGAGTTCGGTGCTGATCCTGGATCCGGGTCTGGGCATCGAGTGGTGCAACGCCGGTTTCGAACGGCTGTCGGGATTCTCACTCGACGAGCTCATGCACACGAGCGTGGAGCGCTTCTTCGGTGACGACCAGGCCGGCGCCGCCGGCTTCGGCCGCCTGGCGCTCGCCGGTGAACCCTTCCACGAGGACTTCAACTGGCGTGCCCGGGGCGATGCCCGGTTCACGATCTCGCTGGAGGCGCATCCGATCTTCGACGGCGCGGGACGGCTCAGCCGGATCGTCGCACTGGGCTTCGATGTCACCGAGCAGCGTCAGCGGGCCTCGAGAAAGAGTGACTTCGTCAGCATGGTCAGCCACGAGCTCCGGGCGCCGCTGACCGTGATCCGTGGCACGCTGGACGCGCTCTCGGAGGGCATGCTCGGCGAGATCGACGGCTACGGCCGTGAAATCCTGGAGCTCGGACAGCGAAACTGCAAGCGGCTGGCCGGTCTCATCGAGGACCTGCTGGACGTCAACCAGATCGAGAGCGGTGTCGTCAGACTGAGCATCGGTGACGTCTCGATGCCGATGCTCATGCGCGACGCGGCCGCCAGCATGCAGGCCATTGCCCGCGAGGCGGCTGTCGCGCTGCGGCTCGGACCTGTGCTGGAGCCAGGCCGGGTGCGCGCGGATCCGAAGCGGGTGACCCAGATCCTGGTGAACCTGCTCGGAAACGCGATCAAGTTCTCGCCCGAGGGCAAGCCCGTCGAGCTGTCCAGCCGCCGTGTCGGCGACATGCTGCGGGTGAGCGTCGCGGACCAGGGGCAGGGCATTCCGAACGACTTCAAGCCCCGTCTGTTCGAACTCTTCTCCCGCGAGCCCGGAGTGGCCGCCAGCGGCAAGGAGGGTTTCGGCCTGGGTCTGTGCATCAGCAAGGGCCTGGTGGAGCGCATGGGCGGCACCATCGGATTCGAGTCCGAGCAGGGCATCGGCTCGACCTTCTATTTCGAACTCCCCCTGGCCCCGGCCGACGCCGGAGCCGCCGCCCGTCCGCGGCGGCACTGGAATCTGACCGCATGACTGCCGGAGATACTGACCCGATGAATCCCCGAGTGCTGCTGATCGAGGACAACAAGGATGTCCGCAAGCTCTTCTCCATCATCCTGAGTCGTTCCGGGATGGAGGTCGAAACCATCGCCGACGGGCGGGAGGCGGTCGAGCGTCTCGAGAGCGGAGACCTGCCCGACGCCGTGGTGATGGACCGGATGCTTCCGGGCCTGCCCGGGGACGTCGTTCTCGCGCGCATGCGTCAGAACGAACGCTGGGCGGGCGTCCCGATCGTCATCGTATCCGCACTTCGTCGGCGTTTCGATGTCAACGAGTTGCTCAAGGCGGGGGCTACCGCGTATCTGCACAAGCCGGTGGACACGCGTGAGCTGGTGAGCACGGTGCGAAAGGCGATCGAGGGCGCGCGTGGCGGATCGGGTGCGGATCAGGTCGACGCCATGGCGCGTGAGTCCCTGCAGCTCGCGATTCCCCGTACGCCCGCAGCCCGCGAGGCCGACTCCGCCACGGTGCAGTAGCGGGTCCGCGCGGCCGGGCCTCAGTCCTCGGCCGCGCCGCCCACCAGGTGGGCGACCTCGGCCGCCCACAGGTTCCAGGCCCGGTCGCGCTGACCGCCGACCGTATCGGCCGCTGCGCGGGCCTCGGTCTCGCTCA
>JAUIAI010000515.1 GCA_030425615.1 Gammaproteobacteria bacterium | reverse complement strand
CTCGATCGTCACCTCGTTCGCGCGCCTCGGCGGCCGGCCGGTGGGAGTCATCACCAGCGACCCGATGCAGTACGGCGGCGGCATGACCCGGGCCTCCGCGGAGAAAATGGAAGGTTTCATCGATCTCTGCGACACCTTCCACCTGCCGATCATCCACCTCGTGGACCAGCCGGGAACCATCGTGGGACCGGAAGCCGAGCGTACGGGGGCGGTCAAGGGTTCGGTACGCGTGTGCATGGCGATCGAGCAGAGCCAGGTCCCGTTCTGCTCGGTCATCCTCCGCCGCTGCTACGGGCTGGCAGGCAGCACCTACAACCGGGTTCAGGGCCTGAATCTGACCTACGCCTGGCCCTCGGGAAGGTGGGGTTCGATTCCCGTGAGCGGCGGCGTAGAGGCCGCCTTCAAAGGAGAGTTGGAGCAACTCGAACCCGAGGCCCGGGCTGCCCGTCTGGCCGAAATCGAGGCGCATTTCCACCACATGGAGTCGCCCTTCCTGACCGCGGAGCGCTTCCGGATCCCCGACATCATCGACCCGCGCGACACCCGCGCGCTGCTGAACGACTGGCTGGATGACGCCTGGCGGCTGATCCCGCAGCAGATCGGCCGCAAGGGCCGTACCTTCCGGATGTAGGCCATGAGCGACTGTCCTGCCTCCCTGCTGCACGCCGCGCGACACTGGATCACCGAAGAACCCGATCGCGAGGCGGTCGTGTTCGGCGACCTGAGGCTCGGTTATCTGGGTCTCGCCTCCCACGCCTGCGCGCTGGCCGCCCACCTCGCCGAGTCGGGCGTACGTCCGGGCGACCGTGTCGCCACGCTGCTCACACCGCGGCCCGAGGCAGTGATCGCACTGATCGCCTGCTGGCTCGCGGGGGTGACTTCCGTGGGCATCAATCCGCGCTACAAGCGCGACGAACAGAGACAGATCCTCACGGACAGCAAGGCCGTTGCGCTGATCTCCGTCACGCGCGAGGGTCTGCGCGATCTGAGCGACGACCTGACCGATCATTCGGCAACCCTCGGCCTGCCGGTGGTCCGATTCGGCGCTGGCTTCTGGGAGGGTGACCTGCCGGCTCCCTGGGATGCGTCGCGGGTCGCCCACCGTTGGGACGACGCGCTCGCACGGTTCGATCCGACGGTTCCAGCCGTCGTGATCTACACCTCGGGATCCACCGGTCGCCCCAAGGGGGCCAAGATCACGCACGCCGGGCTGGCGTTCCGTGCCTGGACGCTGCACGAGGATCGCCTGCGGCAGCCGTACCTGCGCCAGCTCATCGACCTTCCAGTCAACCACATCGGTGCCCTGGCAAGCGGTATCGGGGTCTCCCTGGTGGCCGGCGGCATGATGGTGATGGCCGAACAGTTCGATCCGGCCTTTACCCTGTCGGTGATCGCCCGCGAGCGGCTCGACATGCTGAGCGGCGTGCCGGCGATGCTGGGACGCATCGTCGAACATCCGGATTTCGACCAGGCCGACCTGTCGTCGCTGCGGTTCGTCAACTGGGGGGCCGGGCCGCTCGGTCGCAAGACCCTCGAACGGCTGCTCGGCGCCACCCCGGCGGTCTTCACCCAGCAGTACGGGATGACCGAAAGCAATGGGCCGATCGTCTACACCCCCCCGACGCGCGACATCGAGACCCTGCTCGAGACCACCGGGCGTCCCGATCCCAGACTGGAGCTGCGCATAGCCGACGAGGATGACCGCCCGCTCGAACCAGGCCTCGAGGGCGAGGTCCAGGTGCGGCAGCCCTACCCCTTCGCCGGCTATCTCGACAACCCCGACGCCACCGCGGCGGTCTTCACCGCAGATGGCTTTCTGCACACCGGCGACCTGGCAAAGATCCGCGAGGACGGTTATCTGGTGTTCTGCGGCCGCAGCAAGGAGATGTTCAAGTCCGGTGGCTTCAACGTCTACCCGCGCGAGATCGAACTCGTGCTCGAGGCACACCCGGCGATCCGTGCCGCGGCCGTCCTGGGAGTCGACGACGAACGGTGGGGGCAGATCGGACACGCATTCCTGGAGCTCGCACAACCGGTCTCCGCAGAAGAAGCCCTCGCGTGGTGTCGCGAGCGGCTGGCGGACTTCAAGGTTCCCAAGGCCGTGAGCATGGTGGACAAGATGCCGCGCACCACGGTGGACAAGGTGGATCGAGTGGCTTTGGCCGCCCGCCTGCCGGCACGCGGCTGAACCGCGCAATGGGCGGCGCGGGCGGCCGCGGGCCCGGTCGCCCGCGCCGCCCGGGTCAGTCGTCTGCGACGAAAGCCTCTTCACGTTTCCGGCGAAGCGCCGGCAAGGCGACCAGAAGCAACAACAGCACGGCAGCGAACAGCAGGCCGGCCGACAACGGACGCGTGAAGAAGACGGTCCAGTCACCCCGCGCGATCATCATCGCGCGGCGCAAATTCTCCTCGAGCATCGGGCCGAGAACGATTCCGAGCAGCATCGGTGCCGGCTCGCACTGCAGCTTACGCAACAGGTAACCGAGCATCGCGAAGGGAATGGTCATCCAGATGTCGAAGGTGCCGTTGTTGATCGAATAGGCGCCGATCACGCAGAACAGCAGAATCGCGGGATAGAGCAGGCGATAGGGCACGCTGAGCAGGCGGACCCAAATGCCGATCAGAGGCAGATTGAGCAACACCAGCATGCCGTTGCCGATCCACATCGAGGCAATCAACCCCCAGAACAGTGTCGGGTTCAGCGTCATGACCTGGGGACCAGGCTGCACGTCGTGGATCATCATGGCGGCCACCATCAGCGCCATCACGCCGTTGCCCGGGATGCCCAGCGTCAGCATGGGAATGAACGAGGTCTGAGCCCCCGCGTTGTTGGCCGACTCCGGGCCGGCGACGCCGGCCACCGCGCCCTTGCCGAACGCCTCCGGCGTGTTCGAGAGCTTCTTCTCCAGGGCGTAGGAGGAAAAGGCCGAGAGCGCCGCTCCGCCCCCCGGCAGCACACCGAGTATCGAGCCGAGCGCGGTACCACGCACGGAGGGCAACACGGCCTGACGGAACTCCTCCCGGCTCGGCAGCAGCCGGCCGACCCGGCTCGTGAAAACCTGGCGCGCGCCGCGCTGCTCGAGGTTGGCGATGATCTCGCCAAAGCCGAACATCCCGATCGCGATCGCGGCGAGTTCGATTCCTTCTATGAGATTCGGGATATCGAAAGTGAAGCGATCGACACCCGAGTTGATGTCGGCCCCCACCACGCCGATCAGCAGCCCGAAGACGACCATCGCCAGGGCCTTCAGGACCGAGCCGTGCGCCAGCACCACGGCCGCGATCAGCCCGACCATCAGCGGGGCCAGGAACAGCGCCAGCACGAAACCGACTGCCGGGTGAAGGGCAAATTGCGAGGCGACCCACCAGGCGAGGACGGCGCCGAGCATGAAGAACTCGCCATGTGCGACGTTGACCACGCGCATCACGCCGAAAACGATGCTCAGGCCCACGGCGGTCAGGGCCAGGACAGCGGCCATCAGCGCGCCTTCGAGGCTGGC
>JAUIAI010000514.1 GCA_030425615.1 Gammaproteobacteria bacterium | reverse complement strand
CCTGCGCCTCGCCGTCCCCGGACGCCTCGCCGCCGCGCACGGCGGCCGTCAGCCCGCCGGGATCCGGCTGGCCGGCCTGCCGGTCCATCTCCTCGAGATGCCGGAGCATGCCCTTGCCGACCTGGTAGGCGGTTTGCAGACCATCCACCACGGTGGCCGCGTCGGTGAAGTCCTCGCCGTACTCCACCAGACCGTCCAGGTTGGCGAGCACCGGGTTCAGCGACCAGAGCCGGCGCAACGCACGCCGGCGGATCCGCTCGGGCACCACCGTGCGCAGAAAGGGTTTGAAATCCGCCCCCTCGCCCAGCCCGTCCGGGTCCGGCAGGCCGAGTTCCTCGAGGATCTCGCGATCGGTCCTTTCCTCGAGCGCGGCGGCCTTGCCGGCGTCCTCGCGCAGGACCCGCTCGGCGCGCGCGCGCTCCTCGGCCTGGCGAACCGCCGCGCGACGCCGGCTCCAGAAATCGGCCCGGCCACCCTTGCGGTCCCGGTCGTCGTCCCGACCGGTCATTGCAGCCGCCTTTTGTGCCGTGAGCCCGGGGCCCGGTAGACGTCCGTGGGCTGCGCGATGCGCGCGTCCCCGACACCGTCCTCCCTGAGGTCAACCCGCTTGCGGTCCCGTTTGCGCTTCACGAAAACCTCCTCCTCGTGGTGACGCGCGACGAAATCCTCGATCCAGGCGATCAGACCGGCAGGCATGGGAACCTTTTCGACGATTTCCTCGCCGGTGTCCGCGTAATCCTGCCCCTCGAAGGGCGAGGCCGTCACGAGCACCACTTCGAGCGGATGATCGGCGTCCGGGTCGTCCGTCTCGCGCATCACCACGTAGACGCAGGGAACGGCCTCGGACAGAGCGGTCAGGTAGGCCTCGGTGTCCGTGCGGAACAGCTCGAGCGTCACGGTGGCCGCGTGATACTCGAGCGCTTCACCCTCCTTGCGCAGGATCTGCCAGTGCGCCGGGCCGGCTCCCGGCAGGACGGAAACCGGCTTCCAGACCCACTTCGCCCAGCGGGTGACGCCGGGCAGCCGGCGTACGACGACCCCGACCGCGATGGCGGCCGATCGCGCACCCGGCTCCTGGTCGGCTCTTTCCAAGTGCCCCTACCGTCGCTCGTGTAAACAGGGGCCTATGGTACTTTCGCGCGCATCCTGCATCCCTGCCCTGCCGTCGAACCCCCGGATCCCCCGTGTGGGCGGCCCACCCGTGACGACCCCATGAGCAAGACCACGCTGATCCTCTGCGACTGCCTGGGCAGTCAGACCGTCGACCGGGAAGCACTCGAGCGGGCCACCGGCCTGCCCTGCTCGCCCGTGCACCGCGCCCTCTGTGCAGAGCAGGCATCCGTCGCGGGCCAGGCCATCGCGGCGGGCGGTGCGGTCATCGCCTGTGGTCAGGAGCAACGCTTCTTCGAAACGCTGGCCGACGAGCTCGGCGCGCCGGCGCCGGCCTGTCTGGACCTCCGGGACCGCGCCGGCTGGACCGACGACGACCGTCCGACCGCCCCGAAAATGGCTGCACTCATCGCCGACGCGATGCTCGAGACGCCGCCGGCCAAGACCCTGGACGTCGAGTCGGCCGGGCTCTGCCTGATCATCGGCGCTCCGGATGCCGCACTGGGAGCCGCCGCACGCCTCTGCGAAATGCTGGGCGTGACGGTGCTGCTCGCTCCGGAAGACGACCCCGGCCCGGGCGACGACCGGCGCTTCGACGTCGTGCACGGCCGGCTGCGCTCGGCCACCGGCACGCTCGGTGGATTCGAGGTCGTCATCGACGCGTTGCGCGAACGCATTCCCGGCGGACGGGGAGGGCCGGCGTTCACAACACCGCGCGACGGCGCCCGATCCGCCTGCGACATCATTCTGGATCTGGGCGCCGGGCAGCCGCTGTTCACCGCGCCGGGCAGGCGTGAAGGCTACCTGCGGGCGGATCCGCGACGCCCCGAGGCCGTGCTGGACGCGGTGCTCGAAGCCTCGCAACTCGTCGGGACCTTCGAGAAGCCCCTGTACGTACGGACCGAGTCGTCGCTCTGTGCCCACTCGCGCGCGAACCAGACGGGCTGCACACGCTGCCTCGACCTCTGTCCCACGGGCGCGATCACCCCGGCGGGTGAGCACGTCGCGATCGACCCGATGATCTGCGCGGGCTGCGGATCCTGCTCGGCCGTCTGCCCGTCCGGTGCCGTCGCCTACGACGCACCGCCGGTGTCCGCCCTGTTCCGTCGGCTGGACGCGATGGCCGGCGCCTGGCGCAGGCTTTCGGACGAAGCACCGCGCCTGCTGGTGCACGACGCCGGTCACGGCGCCGCCATGATCCGGCTCGCCGCCCGGCACGGCCGCGGACTACCTGCCGATGTCGTGCCGCTCGAGGTGCCGGCGCTCGCCGCGTTCGGCCACGCCGAGGCGCTGGCGGCCCTGGGCGCCGGCTTCTGCGCCGTGGACGTGCTGCTGTCGCCCACCACGGAACGGGACGGCCTGCCGGCGCAGGTTGAACTGGCCAACGCGATCGCCGGGCGACGGGCCGTGCGTCTGATCGACGAGGCCGATCCCGATGCCCTCGACGCGGCGCTGCGCGAGCCCGGCGAGCCATGCGTCGCAGGCAACCCGGTGCTGTCGCTCGGGTCCCGTCGGCAGGTGAGCCGTCTCGTGGCCCGCGCCCTCAACGCGCCCGATGCCGTGCTGCCCCTGCCTCAGGGTGCCCCGTACGGCGCGGTCGAGGTCGACCGCGAGGCCTGCACGCTCTGCCTGTCCTGCGTGTCGTTGTGCCCCTCCGGCGCGCTGCTGGACAATCCCGACCGGCCGCAGCTTCGCTTCCAGGAGGACGCCTGCCTGCAGTGCGGCATCTGCCGGACGGTCTGCCCGGAGAACGCGATCACGCTCACCCCCCGGCTGAACCTTGCCGATTCCGCGCTGTCGCAGACGGTGCTCAACGAGGAGGAGCCCTTCGCCTGCATCGAGTGCGGCAAGCCCTTCGGCGCGCGCTCCACCATCATGCGCATCACCGAGAAGCTCGCCGGCAAGCATGCGATGTTCACGTCCGAAGACCGCATCCGGATGATCCAGATGTGCGACGACTGCCGGGTCAGATCGGCATTCAATGCGCAGGACAATCCCTTTGCAGCAGGCGAGCGGCCACGGGTGCGGACAACGGCCGACTATCTCGATCCGAAGTCCCGCAAGCACTGATCTCGCGAACGAGGGGCCTTACTTGAACTGCAGCGGCGCTCCGAGATCCGCCGGCTCGATCGTGACCACATAGGCGAGGATCGACTGGATGTCATCGACCGAGACGCGGACCGGCGAGATGGGCGGAGGCAGGGTGATGTCGAACGGCGGGGTCACGCCCGCCACCAGGGTGAAGGCCGGGTGCGGATTGAGCGAGTAGAACGACTGGAACCGACGCATCCAGTCCTCGAAGCCGCGCAGCAGCGCGAACGACGGCGTCGAGCCGATGGTCGTGAGCTGGGTGGCCGCATTCACCGCATGGCAACGGCCGCAATGCCTCAC
>JAUIAI010000513.1 GCA_030425615.1 Gammaproteobacteria bacterium | reverse complement strand
CAGAGCGTGACGGCCATCGGGTCGGCCAGCAGGAAGTCAATGCTCTGCCCCTGCAGGGCCGCCTCCAGCGAGGACGTGAGGTTGACGATCGTGAGTTGTCCCTGCGCCCACCAGCCGATGAACACCAGTGTGAACACGAGCCAGGCCGTGCGCAGCCAGGTCAGTCGCTGCGCCGGGTAGGCGAGCCAGCGCTGGCTGCCGAGCCCGACGCTCAGCAGGACGAGGCCACCGGCGAGCACGGCCAGGTGCCCCTGCTTCTGCGCCCAGATGTCCAGCCAGGGCGGGCGTTCGATCTTCGGGAGCCAGAGCTCGATCCCGGGTATCTCGAAGGGTTCCTCGAGATCCACCGCCACGCCTTCGCCCTCGCCACGGATGATCCGCAGGCCGAGGGAGAAAGGTCGGGCGACGTCGAAACCGCTGTCCGCGGCTGTGGTGAACAGACGCGGCACGGCCGTTTCGGGCACACCGGATCCGCGGCCCGTGAGGCGTATCTTGTGCGCGTAGGCGAGCCGTTCGAGCGCGATCTCCACGCCGTCCTGCCGCAGCGTGGGTACCGTTCGCAGCCGGGGTTCCCCGGCTCTTGCGTCGGTGAACACGTAGCGGCTGTCATCCAGGAAGAGGAACAGCGTGCGCCCGTCTTCGGCACGGTCGTACACCTGCAGCCAGCCGTCGGCGTCGAGCACGTTTCGTCCGACCTGCGGCAGGCTCACCGGCATGCCCCAGGCCTGCAGGGCGAGGCCGTCCGGCTTGAAGATGCCCGCCGCGTCGCGCCGCGCGGCGGGCGTGCCGCGAAACGACTTCTCCACGGCCTGGTTCGTCCGCTCGATGGGATGAATGAGACCGGCTTCCTGCAATGCGGTCCACCCCATGCGTTTGATGCGTCCGCCCGGCGCCGCGGGACGCGCTTTCGCGTCCGGGTCGTCCAGCCCGGCCTCTGCGACTCTGACCGCCGCGGACAGGATGCTGCGATCGATCGCCGAGGCCGACACGGTGCCTCGCAGCACGCCGTGCAGACGCGCCGTGGTCTCGGTGCGGCTCGGTACGGTCTTGGCACTGAAGAACTGGATGTCGTGGTCGATCGACAGGCCGTTGTACTGCGACGCGAAGTCGTAGAGTTCGCGGGTGGCGGAATCGCTCTGGAAGATGGGTTCGTCGTGGTGGATCAGCGTGACGTCCAGAAAGTCTCCGGACGGCGTCATCGTGATCAGGAGGTCGATCGGCTTGCCCGAGTAACCCCGCACGGGCTCGATGTCCTGCGACTCGAAGAGATAGGCATGCAGGCGGGGCGAGGCGTCCTGTCGGGAGAACACCGGCCACACGGGCAGGGCGGCGTGGCGCTCGCCCAGCGTGAAGTCCCGGCCGAGGCGCTCTTGAACGTGACGTTCGAGCGCGGCTCGATCGAGCAGCCCCGCCGACGCCGGACCCCACACGATGAGCAGGCCGAGGCACAGCGACGCGAGCGCGACGCGCACCATGCCGAGCACGAGCCGGCCGACGCGGCGCGGCATCGCCCGTGCCGCCGATTGCGGATGCAAAGGTTGTCTCCTCCACCCCGGACCGGCGCCCCGTGCGCCGGCGGCTCGTGTCGCGAACCGCCCTCCCGGGTATCCACAATTCTATCTAAGGCCGCGCAGTCGCCCTCCGGCGCCGGTCCGCTCCGCAGGGGCGGCGGCCACCGCTGGTGCTGCCCCCGGGGTTCTCAGAGCATGCCGCCCAGCCGCTGGCGGATCAGCGCTTCGGCCTCGCTCATGATGCGCCCGATGAGTTCGGCACAGGTGGGAATGTCGTGGATCAGGCCGGCCACCATGCCGCAGGACCAGACGCCCGTATCCGTCTCGCCGTCGATCATGACGCGGGGATAGACGCCGGCGACCTCGTCGATGATGTCCTCGAAACGAAGCTCCGCGCCCAGGGCCGCCTCTTTCTCGAGTACCTTCTGGGTGGCGCTGTTCATCAGCACGCGTTCGGTGTTCCTCAGCGGGCGCATCACGAGCCGGGTGTCCAGTTCCGAGGCGGCCACGAGGGCGCGCTTGACGTTCTCGTGTACCGGAGCTTCCCGCGTGGCGATGAAGCGGGTGCCCATGTTCATGCCGTCGGCGCCGAGTGCAAGCGCCGCCACCAGGCTGCGGGCGTCGGCCATGCCGCCGGACGCGACGAAAGGAATCTCCAGCTCGTCCGCGGCGCGCGGCAGCAGGATCATGTTCGGCACGTCGTCCTCGCCCGGGTGGCCTCCACACTCGAAGCCGTCCACGGACACGGCGTCGCAGCCGATGGACTGGGCCTTGAGGGAGTGCCGTACCGACGTGCACTTGTGGATCACCTTGATGCCGGCGTCCTTGAGCGCGGGCAATACCTGCTGCGGATTGCGACCTGCGGTTTCGACCACCCGCACGCCGCCTTCGATGATCGCCCTGACGTACCCCGGGTAGTCCGGCGAGGTCACGGTGGGCAGGAACGTCAGATTGACACCGAATGGCTTGTCGGTCATGTCCCTGCAGCGGGCGATCTCGTTGGCCAGGTCGGAGGGGGATTTCTGCGTAAGACCCGTGATGATCCCCAGGCCACCGGCATTGGACACCGCTGCGGCCAGCTCGGCGAATCCGACGTAGTGCATGCCGCCCTGGATGATCGGGTGCTCGATGCCGAGCAGTTCGGTGATACGCGTCTTCATGAGGGTCTCCGGGAAGTCGGGGCCGCGCCGCAGCCGGGCGGGGGCGATCGTCGAGCCCCGGCGGGGCGCCTTGCGCGCGCCCGCCGTCGGCTGTCGTGGCGAGATGATAGGTCAGCCGGCGGATTCCCCGTGGCGCACCTCGGGAGCATCGGGCCGCATGCGGAACGGCACACTAAACCCCGCAGATGGGACGGTCCGGGTCGGTCTTCGTCTGCCACCGATGCTCGAACGGGCGTTCGCAGGCGCGGGCGACGAGTTCAAGTCGGTCCTGGCCGTAGAACATGTCGCCGTCGACGAAGTAGGTCGGCGAGCCGAAGATGGGTCGCGCCAGAGCCTCACGGGTGTTGGCTTCGTAGATCGACCGGACCTCGGCGGAGCGTCCGACCTGGAACAGGGTGTCGGCGTCCAGGTCCAGCCGCTGCGCAATACCGATCATGGTGGCCGGATCGGCGAGGTCCGCGCCGTCGATCCAGTGTGCGCGCAGGATCTCCCCGGCCACGGTGATGCCGTCGTGGCCCATGTTAATCGCGGCGATGAGGAAGGTGCTGGACAGACCCAGATCGTGGTGGTGGTTGTCCGGGATGCGGTGATACAGCGGAACGTTGCGGTACTCTGCCCAGCGCTCGATCTCGCGCCCGAAGAAGTAGGCCTGGCGCACCGGCGTCAGCGCGCCGGCCAGGCCGAAGCCGTTGGCAGCGATCAACGCGTTGAGGTCGAAGGGCCGGCACACGATCGGACGGCCGGCCGCCGTCGCGATCTCCAGCAGGCGCCGGTGGCCGATGTACGCGTACACCGAGTGCGTGGAGAAGAACAGTTCGATCGGCTCGGCC
>JAUIAI010000512.1 GCA_030425615.1 Gammaproteobacteria bacterium | reverse complement strand
GCGGGCCTGCTCGTCTACTGGGGCCTGCAGCTGGGCGCGCCCCGCGTATCGATCGCACCGGGCGGCTCGCTGGTGGACCAGCGAGGGTCGCCCGACACCCTCGCGGCCGGGAGGTTGTTCGGAATGCCGGGTCAGGGGGGCCCACGTCCCGCCCGCCTGCCCGCCAACATCAAGGTCATCGGCGTCATCGCGTCGGAATCACGTTCGGCCGTCGTGTTGCAGGTAAACAACCAACCGCCCGCCCCGTTCGCCGTCGGAGCCTCCGTGGACGGCTCGCTCGTGGTCAAGAAGGTCAGCCGGGACGAGGTCGTACTCGAACGCGACGGAGAAGAGTTGCGTGCGCCGGCGCCGCCCCGCGCGGACATCTCGATCCTGAGCAGTCACGGGACCGGCGAGGCACGCCCGCTGGCCGGTGGGCCGCAGGGGGCGCCCGCCGACGCCACGCGGCCCGCGATGGGAGGTCACCGCCCGCCGGATTCGGTGGCCGGAGCGCCGAACTCCGGTCGGACTCCGGTGGCGCCGCGGATCGGCCCCGGCGTGGCGATGCAGCGCGAGGCGCCGAGGGATCCCCGCCAGGACGGCTGAGGCGCGCGGTTTCGCGTTCCGGGCGGGCCCGCCCGCCGTGACCGGAAGCCCTCCCGGGCACGCCCCCTGGCGAATCGTCACCAGCAAGGCTAAAATGTGACGCTTCGGTCACGACGCCGGCACCCGTCCGGTGGCAGGACCCTCCATTACGAAGCGGCCGCGCGGCTCCGCCGCCCACCGCCCCCGACGCCCATGACAGCCCGTGATCAGATCCCCGCCCCGCGCAAGACCTTCCGGGAGCGACAGTTCGAGGCCCGAGAAGAAGCCATTCTCGAGGCGACCAACCGTCTCCTTGCGAGCAAGGGTTACGACACCATGGTGATGGACGACATCGCACACGAGGTCGGAATCGCCAAGGGCAGTCTGTACTACCACTTCGCCTCCAAGGAGGCGCTGGCAGCGGCCGTCATGATCCGGCTGCTCAGTTCGACCCGGGCCCAGATCGCGGCTCAGCCTCAGGACGAACCGGCGATCGCCCGCATCGAGGCGGTGCTCGACTGGACCTTCCGCGAACGGCTGGCCGGGAACATCCCGCATCTGCCGTCCACCAGCGAGGCATTGCGCGAGCATCTGACCGACGATCCGGCCTACATCGACGAGTTGATGGCCCTGTCCGACGAGATCGGCGAGCTGATCGAGCAGGCCAAGGAGGAAGGCTCGATCAATCCCGAGCTCTCCGACCCCTTCATCCTGTACGCGCTGTATTCACGCTCGTGCGATCCGACCCTGGATTTCCTCAAGGCCGGCGGCGCCATGAGCGACGACGAGATCGTCAGACAGATGATGGTCAGCACGCTCAACGGTCTGCGCCCAGTGGTCGAAGTCGTCGCCGCTGACTAGTCACGCCGCGGCGGCCACTGGGCCGGGCGCCACGCGCGGTAAACTCCGCTCCCATGCAAGCCTATCTCGACCTCATGAGGGCCGTGCGCGAGCGCGGTGAGCCCAAGACGGACCGTACCGGCACGGGAACGCTGTCCCTCTTCGGCTGGCAGATGCGCTTCGATCTGTCGGAAGGTTTCCCGCTGGTCACGACCAAGAAGCTGCACCTGCGCTCGATCATCCACGAGTTGCTCTGGTTCCTCCGCGGAGAGACCAACGTTCGCTCGCTGCAGGCCGCGGGTGTAACCATATGGGACGAATGGGCCGACGAGAACGGCGAACTCGGCCCGGTCTACGGCCATCAATGGCGACACTGGCCCACCCGCGACGGCGGCGAGATCGATCAGATCCGGGAACTCGTCGAGCGCCTGCGCCGGGAGCCGGATTCGCGCCGCCTGATCGTCTCGGCCTGGAACCCGGCGGACATACCGCGCATGGCGCTGGCCCCCTGCCACGCGCTGTTCCAGTTCCACGTCGCCGGCGGTCGCCTTTCCTGCCAGCTCTACCAGCGCAGCGCGGACATCTTCCTCGGCGTGCCATTCAACATTGCGTCTTACGCACTGCTCACGCACATGGTGGCGCAGCAGTGCGACCTGCAGGTCGGCGATTTCGTCTGGACCGGCGGCGATTGCCACCTGTACACGAACCACCTCGAACAGGCCGATCTGCAACTGACGCGGGAACCGTTCCCGCTTCCCACGCTGCGCCTGCTGCGCCGGCCCGGGTCGCTGACCGAATACCGCTTCGAGGATTTCGAGATCGTCGGCTATCAGTGCCATCCGGCCATCCGGGCGCCGGTGGCCGTCTGAACCGCCGTGGCCGTCGGATCGTCGCTCCGCCCTCGTCCCCGCTTGCACCGATGAGCGAACCCTCCCGGCGCGCGGTCGGCCCGCGCGTCACGGTGATCGTCGCGCGGGCCCGCAACGGCGTCATCGGCCGGGCGAACGACATGCCCTGGCGCATCCCCGAGGAGATGCGCCACTTCCGCACCGCCACCATGGGACACGCCCTCATCGTGGGCCGGCGCACGTTCGAGTCCATCGGCAGGGCGTTGCCCGGGCGGCGGATGATCGTCGTGAGCCGCACCCCCGGCTGGCAGGCTCCCGGGTGCGAACGCGCCGGCTCACTCACCGAGGCGATCGCGCTCGCCGCAGTTCCCGGGCCGGCAGGTATCGCCACGGACGAGGTCTTCGTGGCAGGTGGTGCCAGCCTGTACGCTCAGGCAATGCCGCTGGCCGACCGGCTGCTCGTGACCGAAATCGACCTGACGCCCGAGGGCGATGCACATTTTCAGGCGCCCGACCCGGCCGAATGGCGTCTCGCGGCAAGCGAGGATCGGATGGCCGCGGACGGTACGCGCTTCAGCATCCAGGACTGGCGCCGCTCATAGTGCGCCCATGGCCGCCCCCTCGGCCAGCGCCTGGCCGAGATCGGCGGCCTGCGCGAGCGAATCCGCCGGCACCGTCTTGGGCGCGAGGATCTCCTCCGGAGTCTGCGCCCGCATGCAGACGATCATCGGTTCGGCGACTTCGCGCAGCCTCCAGCCGGTTGCGATGCGGCCGATCTGGCGCGCCGCGCCGTGGCCGTCGCTGCCGGCCGCCACGATCGTGGCGTACGCCCGTCCTGCGATGCGGTCGAGCAACGGGTAATAGTTGAGGTCGAAGAAGGTCTTCATCTCACCCGTCATCGAGGCGAGGTTCTCCGGGCAGACGAACAGATAGGCACGTGCTCCGAGCATGTCGTCGGCCGTCGCATCGACACATCCGAGCCTGCGCACGCGCGGCGCCGTCCCACCGCCGCCGCTCCGGGTGCCGCCGTCGTACGCCGCCTGCGCGAGTTGGGCGGACGCGCCGGTCCGCGAATGCCAGACGATCAGCAGATCGGTCCCGGCCGCGTCGTTCATCGTCCCAGCACCTTGCGAATCCGGGTGGCCAGCCGGCGCATCCGGATCGATCCCAATCGAACGCATCAACGCAGATTTATCGACGTCATCATCCATCGCGCCGAGCACTTTCCTGACAAAAAGAGAAGTTATCTGTCCCA
>JAUIAI010000511.1 GCA_030425615.1 Gammaproteobacteria bacterium | reverse complement strand
AGCGACGTCGCGCGTTCGATCTCCAGACCGGCGTGCAGCGAACCGTGGGTGGTTTGCAGCATCTCGGGAAGGGCAGCGAGCCGCTCCCACGGCAGCTTGGTCTCGAGAGGAAACACGCACGCCTGCGGGACGAGTGTGAACTCCGCATAGGAACCGTCGAACTGGCGCCCCATGCCCCCCATCATGGCGGCCACCGTGGAACCGGTCTCGATGCCGGTGCCGCCCGGGTCGACGACCTCGCCGACGCATTCGATTCCGAGCACTCTCGGAAACCTGACCGTCGGAGACTCACCGATGCGTGTGAACCACTCTGAACGGTTGAGTCCGAAAGCGCGAACGCGAATCAGAACCCAGCCGCTTCGCGGTGAAGGGGGATCGACCTCCTCGAGTCGGAGCCGTTCCGGTCCGCCCGGTTCCCGTATGACCCATGCCTTCATATGCCCTGGCTCTCATTGGTTGCCTGAATCCTGCGCGCGACCTCACCGCGCCCGTACTCAGATCAGGCCTTCAGCCTTCAGCGTCTGCTGCACCTTGGGCCGTTCGGCCACCCGGCCCATGAAGTCCTGCAGATTCGGCCATTGGCCCATATCGATCTTCAGCGGCCGGGTCCAGTTGAGCACCGTGAACAGATAGGCGTCCGCCACGGAGAAGGTGTCGCCCATCATGAACTGCCTGTTCGCGAACGACTTCTCCAGCGGCGCCAGCCGCCGCTCGATGGTGCCCATCTGCACCTCGCGCATCTCGGGTGTCATCCGGGGATTGAACAGTGCGCCGAGTTGCTTGTGCACCTCCGTGGCCACGAAGTTCAATGCCTCCATCAGACGATATCGTTCGATCGAGCCAGCCTTGGCCACCAGTCCCGAGTCGGGTTTGTGGTCGGCCAGATACTGGCAGATCACGCCCACCTCGGTGAGCACACTGCCGTCATCGAGCTGCAGCGCCGGCACGTAACCCTTGGGGTTGATCGCCCAGTAGTCGTCGCCGTGCTCGGTCTTCTTGTTGGGGATGTCCACTTTCACGAGATCCACCGCCGTGCCGGTCTCGTTCGCGACGATGTGCGGGGCCATGGAACAGGCGCCGGGCGAGTAATAGAGCTTCATGCTTGAGTCCTGAAAGGGGGGGCGGGCGGTATGTTGGCCCGAAGCATCGGCCGCCCGCGAGATTCCGGCGACCGGTTGGCGATCATAGGCGCATAACGATGCCGATCGGGGGGCAAGCAACCATCGTCGAGAGGGTGTTTCCGTCGTGGCGCATCCGCTGCATTGCAGCATTCGCCGCGGTGACTGCGTCATCCGGACGCGTCGGTTGCGCCCGTGCTCAGGCTCGGAAATTGCGCGACTCGGGTCGAACGTACCCGGCGACGTCTACAGCCGCCGCCCCAGCGCAAGAGGACAATGTCATGAGCAGCCGAGAGCAACACCCGAAGCAGACCCAGCCCACGACCGACGAAGACCAGCGCCGCAAGCTCGAAGAGTCCGAGCGCGAAGCCGCCAAGGGCGGGGCAGAGAACTACCAGGAAGAGGAACGCGACTCGAAGGTCGTGTCGACCGGTCAGGACAACCCGAAAGACGTGGGATCGATCGAGAATGTGGACAACGAGGGGGCGCGCAAGGTCGATGAGCAGAAGTGACCGCCCGGCGCCCCTTGGCGCGCCAGGCCGGATGGCCGAGTCAGGCTGTCGGCACACTAGCTCTTCGCGAGTTCATCCGCTTCGAAACGCCTGCTCAGCTTTCTGCCGCCCTTCACCTGCAGGGAGTAGTGCCACCGTTCGAGTTCGTGATGCCAGGTCAGACCGGTGACCGAGCATTCGACAATGCCGTCTTTGGCTGTCGAGGTCCGGACGCAATCGTTCAGAAAATGGTCCGGCATGGGCAGCTTGCGAACCTGGCAGTACGCCTCGTGAATCTCGAAGAGGTCCGTCTGTGTCAGCGGCCCCAGTTCGCCAAAGAGATCGGCCAACGACCGGATGTCGAAGGCGTATTGCGCGAGCACGGCGGCTACCGAAGCTGAGATCGGCCCGGAATCACGTACAGACGCCCTGAAGGTCGCACGGGCCTCGGGGCTGATGACCGGCCTGTTCATGAGCGGTTAACGCTCAGGGTGTGCGGCGTCCGCGTGGCGCCGCGAAGACCGGGTCCACCCGGGCGAACGACTCGTCGTCATGGCCTTGAAGCTCCTCGTAGTCTTTCAGCGATGGCAGCCGCTCTTCGCTCGCGAGTGGCCTGCGTCCTGGTTGCACGAATGTGCTCGCGGGCCTCTCTGCGCTGGCGCTCGGAGAGAGCCGACCACGCCGCATTAAGGTCCTGGCTCTGCCAGAGGATGCGTTCCAGCTCCGGTGGCGTGGAAGCATCGGCAAGACGAATGCTGAGCCTGACGGTGGCACCGACACTCAGGCCCGCGGTCTCGCAGAATGGTGTCGTGAACTCCATGAACCAGTCATCCGTACCCTTGCCCCAGGCCTTGAGGGTGCGTCGCCCGAACGAATGTTCGTTGGCCGAGCCTTCGATCACGGCCGTGCCCGTGAGCTTCCAGGCCCGTACGCACCGTCCCGGTATCAGCACGAATACGGGAAGGCGGGGGTCCTTCCGCTGAAGCCGGGTCGAGAGCGTCACTTCGGATGGAGTGCTCATAATGCCTGGCGCGCACCGCGTCACACGTCCCCGGTGTACTCGCCCCGGGCGGGGTAATCCTTCGAAATCGCGAAGTCCACCGCGGCCAGCAGATCCTGAAACCGCGGGCGCGCGAACGGCATGGTCTGTACGGCGCCGTAGTAGAGCGTGCCATCGGGGCACACCAGGAACACACCGGGTTCGCTGAACAGCGCCGGCTCCTCAATGCCGACGGACGTCTTGCCGCGTGATGTACTGATGTACAGGCCCCACTGCCGTGCAGACTTCAGGCTCAGGCCGTAGCCGAATTTCAGGCCATCGGCCTTCACCTTCTCCGCCATGGCGCGTCCGCGTTCCTCGTCATCACTGCTGACGGCGACGATCTGCACGCCCCGGGATGCGAACTCCGCCGCCAGCCGCTCCAGCTCCATCAGGTACTTGGCACAGATGGGGCAGTGAAGTCCGCGGTAGAACACCAGCAGGTCGAAGTGCTCACCTGGCTGAGCCCCCAGGACGTAGCGGCCGCCCTGGACGAGCGGTACGTTCAAGGCCGGTACCGGGTGGCGGGGAAGAAGGGCTGAGTTCATGCGGATCCCGAAGAGGTGCAGGAAAAGAACCGGTGTTTCAGGGGGGCGTCAGGCGGTGCGCTACCGCCAGAACTGCCACCACCGCTTCCGCGGGGGAAGAGCGGGGGAGGGAGTTGCTTCTGCTTCAATGACGCCGGTGAGCGAGCCACCCCCGGCTACCCAGAGTTCGTCGATCTCGAACCAGGCCTGACGGCTGAGGGGACCCAGCCACTCGAGAAACGGGTCCTGACCGAAGGGGTGATGGGAGGACTGTACCTGGACGGACTCGAGGACGCCGACCGTCGCAGCGCCACGCGCGTCATCGTCCCCTTCGCGGATG
>JAUIAI010000510.1 GCA_030425615.1 Gammaproteobacteria bacterium | reverse complement strand
CTTCGCCGACGACGCGGGTGACGACGCCCAGGAGTGCGTCGGCCGAGTACACGTTGAACGCGATCGTGCGCGACAGCGACGTGGGCGGGCCCCAGATCAGATCGGGCATGTGCTCCGCGAACACGGGGTAGATGCCGAGCGCGACGACGATGACCAGGAAGATCCAGCCGCCGGAGCGGCGTGCGGCCTCGCAGATGAGCAGCGACAGCGCCACTGCGACCCACAGTTGCCACGGCTCCGCCACCGGCACCCAGGTCTGGAACACGAGGTCTTCCGATTTCCAGGCCAGCAGCAGCGTGAGCCCGAGCGTGAGCCCGGCGGGCAGCAGGCTCATCCAGCTCACCGTGCGTTCGCGTGCTCCGACGGGGAGGAACACGAAGGCCAGCGGCAGATAGCAGGCCATGAGCAGGAAGTAATAGGTGACGTCCAGCAGTGGCACGATGCCGAAGATGTAGACCACGGCGAGCAGTGCGCCACCCGCGGACATTGCCAGGACGAGCGCGCGCAGAAGGCGAGGCAGCGAGTCGTAACGTTGCCTCGCGCGATCGACGTATTGCTCGGGTGCGCCGCTGGGGGTTTCGGTGGAAGCCGTGGTCATGATGCCGCCGCTATGAAAGACGGCACCGCCGCGCGTGCGACGGTGCCGTGTCCGGAAGACCGCTGGCGTCGGCAGGCAGGCCGGGACGAATCCCGCCATCCGCCGACGACGGCGGCATCACTGCATCGCCATCACCTGGTTGCCGAAGGACTCCTTCATGCCGTTCTCGGTACGGTACTCGGTCCAGAACGACGTCCAGGCGTCGTTGCCCGGCTCGACCTTGATACCCTGTTCGCCGGCCATGGCCACAGCCTTGCCGAAGGCCTCGGCCCTCGCTTTGGCAAGCGCGACCAGCTTGTCCTGGCGAGCCTGGAAAGCATCGGTCCAGAGCCCCTTCTCGGTGAGGTAGCGGATGGTGCCCTCGTGCAGCGGCTGGAGAGCTCCGTTCTCCAGAAACGCCATCAGGCTGTCGATGCTCAGCATGTGGGCGTGGGTGAAATCCTTCTTGTAGCTGTCGTGGTTCTCGTCCAGCCACTTCACGAGCTGGTAGACGAACTCGGGATCCTCGTCCGCACGGACGTGGTTCGCCTGGAAGGCGTGGTCCATGCGCATTCCCTTCGCGGATTTCACACCGGCGGAGGTCTCCTTGGGCACGTAGCCGGCCATGGCCGAGCGATAGCGCGCGAATGCCTCCGGATCGTCCTCGCGCGCGGGCAGCGGCAGCCAGCGGATCCCGTCCGGAGCCGCCTCGGCCTTGTAAGAGGTGCCCGAGATCGGCGAGGTGAAGGCGAGATCCGCGCGGCCTTCGACCACCACCGCCGTGTTCGCGCCGTAGTTGCCGACCTCGACGATCTCGACGTCGTCGCGGGTCAGCCCGCGATAGGCGAGCAGCGCGTCGATGCCCGAGACCAGGAACGACGAACTCTTGGCGAGCGCGATGCGCGTGCCCGGCCCGACGTCGGCGAAGCTCTTGATCTTGGAGTCGCCGCGCACCATGTAACTCCAGGGCGTGACCATGTTCATGTGGATGAGCCGGGTGTCGCTCGGACCGCCCGCGGCCGAGGCATAGCCTTGCACGGCATCCATCTGGTCGAAGTAGTCCGAGGCCTGGACCAGGGCCAGTCTGCCTTCGTTCGTGTTCAGCCATTGCGCGCGCGCGAAGCCGTTGGGCGCGGGCTTGACCGCGACCCGCACGCCGGTGGCCTGCTGGAACTTGGAGGTCCAGGCGACGGCCAGGGAGTGGTTGGCGGTGTTCACCACGGGCGTGATGACCGAGAAGTACTTCGGCCAGGCGGAATCCGCGGCGCCGGCCGGTTGGGGCAGGGCGAGCGCGACAGCGGCGGCGCCGGCCAGGGCCAGTGCCAGCGTGCGCAGGGTGTTGCGTCGGGCTTGTCTCATCGTCTTGTCTCCTCCTTGTTGATTCGTCGTGCTCGCGGCGGCAAGGCCGCGCCGCCTCAGGCGGTGGCCTCGGCGGGCGATTCGCTGTCTGCCGGGACCGGTGCGTCGAGTGTGGTCGAGCGGCGCAGTTCGCGCCTTTCGCCGAGATCGAACGCGCGCCCGCGGTGCAGCATGCACCGGTTGTCCCAGATCACGAGGTCGCCGACCTGCCAGCGGTGCGAGTAGACGTGGTCCGGATGCGTGGTGTGTTCGAGCAGGTCCCAGAGCAGCATCCGCGCCTCGGCCACCACCATGCCTTCTATGGCGCGCGCGTGGGCACCGATGAACAGGTGCTTGCGCCCCGAACCGGCGTGCGTCTGCACGAGTGGCCAGACCACCGGCGGAATCGCCGCGATCTGGGCCTCGGTGTAATCGGTGTCACCGAGCATGAAGCGCGAGTGCAGCGCGAAGTGCTCGACCTTCAGGTCCCTGATGCGTTCCTGCGTGTGCGCGTCGAGGCGGTCCCAGGCGTTGCGCTGGTCGGCGAACTCGGTGTTGCCGCCGTGTTCCGGCACCACGACCGCGTGCAGCATCGAATACCGGGCGCGCGGTTTCTGGAACGAACTGTCGGCGTGCCAGATCTGATTGGCGATGTTCGAGACGATCTTGCGCGATTCGCGCGCGGCGATGGTCTCGTCGGGCTGGACGTTCGAGATGTCGGCGAGTTCCGCATAGGCGAAGCGGTGCCCGGTGTCACCGCCCGGCGCGGTCTTGACCCGCCTGAAGCCCAGATCCAGCGGCCCGAAGCTGCGCGTGAAGGCCATCTGCTGGTCCGGCGTCATGGGCTGACCGCGCACGAGCAGCACCCCGTAGGTGTTCATCGCGTCGTCGATGGCGCGGACCTGTTCTGCGGCCAGGGGCTCGCGAATGTCGATGCCGGACATCTCGGCACCGAAGTCGGCGTGCAGCGGTGTGAACCGTATCGCCATGGGTGTCTCCTGTGATCTGCCGGTCCGTGCGGGCCCCGTCGGGCACCGGCATGGCCGGATGCATGCGCTTGCATGAATCCGGCGTTTAGCATATACCGGGCCGGAGCGGTTGCCAATGTTCGTGGCGGGTCGCGGCATTCCCGTGGCGGGCGATGGCGCCATGTGAGCCCCGGCGGGTACGACGGCGGCGGGCGTGTCGTGCGCAAGCACAAACAGGAGACCTGATGAAGACGATCCAGCGCAGCGAGGAGCGCATCCTCTCGTCGGACGTGTTCGACGCTTCCGCGCGCACGCGTGACCGAGCCGACCTGGGCACCTGGGTGGAGCCGTCGCGCGAACTGCCGGTCTATCACCGCTGCGACGTACTGGTGGTGGGGGGCGGTCCGGCGGGGACGGCGGCGGCCGCGGCGGCCGCGCGCGAAGGCGCGGACGTCTGCCTGCTCGAGCGGTACAACCACCTGGGTGGCCTCTCCACCGGTGGTCTGGTGATCTGGATCGACCGTATGACGGACTGGCAGGGCCAGCCCGTGATCCGCGGTTTCGCCGAGGAACTGTTCGACCGGCTGCCGGCCGACGCCGTGGCCGGACCGCCGCGTGCCGACTGGGGCTCGACC
>JAUIAI010000509.1 GCA_030425615.1 Gammaproteobacteria bacterium | reverse complement strand
CACCCCGTCTGGATGGCCGCCTTTCTCGTGCTGACCTGCGCCACGTTCAGCCTGCTCGGATTCATCATCGGTATCTGGGCCGACAACTTCGAGAAGCTGCAGGTGGTGCCGCTTCTCGTGGTCACGCCTCTGGCCTTCCTGGGCGGCACCTTCTACTCGGTGTCGATGCTTCCGCCGTTCTGGCAGCAGGTGACGCTGTTCAACCCCGTGCTCTACCTGATCAGCGGGTTCCGCTGGAGTTTCTACGGTCACGCCGACGTCGGCGTGGGGGTGAGCCTCGCGATGATCTCGCTGTTCCTGGGGCTCGGGTTGCTCGCCGTGTGGTGGATCTTCCGCACCGGCTACCAGCTCAAACCGTGAACGCCGCCCGCTCCCTGCCGCGAGGCGCGACCTGGCGCGGTGGGTGGTTCCGCCCCGCGCGCCCGTGCCTGGTGGCGATTCTGGCGGGTTGTCTGCTGGCGGGCGCCCAGGCCGCGGCGCAAACGCAGGCCGGGGGTGATCCACCGCCCGAGCCGCCCCCCGGGATCGGTGTGCCACCGGCCGGTGCCGCGTCCGTTCCCGAACCGAAGGCCGAGGCGCGTGGGCGTACCGAGCCGCTCGTCGAAGAGCTGTTCGGCTACCCGGTGCACCAGGTACTCGCCGGTCTGAGGTTCAGTTGGGGGCCGGAGTTCCCGGGGGCGGAAAAGAACGTCACGGGGCTGCGAGACATCTGGGCCATCGACGTCGGCCGGCTCCGGATCAGTTCCGGCGGCGGCGGCGGCCTGCTCAAGGCGCTCGGTCAGGCCTCGGAGGACGACTCCGAACCCGGTGCGGACACCGGCAGCGCCAGCCTGTCGCTGATCGAAGGCGGCGACTACGGCGTGAAGCTCGGTCTGAGACTGTTCTCGGGCCGCAAAGGAACGAACGACGGCGATCTCGCCGGTGTACCCGGCATCCGGCGTACCGTGCTCGTACGGCTCTCCAGCCGCTTCACGCTTCCCGGGGACTGGGACGGTCAGATCGCGATGAATTCCGACATGCTGGAACACGGATACGGTACCGAGCTGACGCTTTCGGTCGGACGCGAGTGGCCGCTGAGTCCCCAGACCACGATGGGTCTCGGGATCGGCGTGTCCTTCGTGGATCGCACCCGCATGCAGGCACTGTTCGGCGTGCCGCCCGGGTCGGAGGCGGCCGACCGCCTGGGCGTGTATCTTCCGGGCGCGGGACCGCAGAACCTGTCCGCTGGTCTGAGTCTGACACACGCCGTCGACCACAACTGGATCGTCTTCGGCGGTATCTCGATGTCCGGTCTGCTCGGCCGCCCGTCCGATTCACCCTTCGTCTCACGACCTGTGATGCGCTCGTTCACCATGGGCGCGGCCTACCGCTGCTGCTGAATCATGTTCTCGTTCAAGATGTCGGAGAATTCGCTGTTCGCGATCCTGCTGCGCAAGCCGTGGTGGGTGAGCGGGCTCGTGACCCTGGGCGTCGTCGCGATCTCCTTCGCGATACTGCCGCCCCGGTTCGTGATATTCGGACTCGCCGTGGCGCTGCCGTTCCCGGTCATCGCTGCGATGGCCGGTTGGCGCCAGTTGCAGGCGCCGAGCGCGGCACGCGTCGAGGCGGTGGGCGAGCGCGCGGCCCGCATGAACTGGAAGCAGTTTGCCGACGAGCTCGAGGCTGCCTGGACGGCCCGCGGGTTCCAGGTGGAGCGGCTCGAGGGTGGCGGCGCGGATTTCGAACTGACGCAGGGCTGGCGCAAGACCGTGGTCAGTGCGCGTCGCTGGAAGACCCGGCAGCTCGGCGCCGAGCCCGTGCGCGCATTGCTGAGCGCGCGCGAAGCCCGCGAGGCTCAGTCGGCCACCATCATCGTCATCGGCGAGCTTTCCGCGCCGGCCCGCAAGCTTGCCAAGGAACGGTCCGTCGAGGTGATGGACACCGTGGGTCTGGCCGCAATCCTGCCCCCGCGCTGAGGCGGTCACGGTTTCCGGGGCCCGGGAGACCGCCGACCCGGCGAGCGTCAGTCGGAGGCAGGCCTGTCGGCCATCGCCTCCAGAGCTTCCCAGCGTTCCAGCTTCTCGAGGAGTTCGGTCTCGATCTCCTCGGCGCGGGCCTGGTCCGTCTTCTGTTGTTCCGGCGGTGTCTTGAAGTAATCGGCCTGCGCCATGCGCGCATGCAGGTCCGCCTGCTCTTTCTCGAGGGTCGCGATCGTCTCCGGCATGGCCGCGAGCTCTCGCTTCTCGTTGAAGCCGAGCCTGCCGCGAGCGCCCTCGCGGGACCGGGCTCGCGGCGCGGCCGCTGCCGGCGCCGGTGCGGGTGCCGACGCCGCCCGTTCGTCCTCCAGGCGCGCGAGGTGCTCGCGCCACTCCCGGTGTCCGCCGACCAGCATCCGCCAGCGACCGTCACCTTCGTAGCCGATCACCTGGGTGACCACCGCGTCCAGGAACGCCCGGTCGTGGCTGACGAGCAGCAGGGTGCCAGGATAGTCTGCCAGAGCCGCCTCGAGCATCTCGAGCGACTCGATGTCCAGATCGTTCGTGGGCTCGTCGAGCACCAGCAGGTTCGCGGGCTGCGCGAAAAGGCGCGCCAGCAGCAGACGGTTGCGTTCGCCACCGGAGAGACTTCGTACCGGTGAGTTCGCCCGCCGCGGCGAGAACAGGAAGTCGCCGAGATAGCTCATGACGTGCTTTCGTCCGCCTGCCGTCTCGATCCATTCGCCGCCGGGGCTGATAGTCTCGACGACGCTGCGTTCGGGGTCGAGCTGATCGCGCATCTGGTCGAAGTAGGCGATCTGCAGGCCGTGGCCGAGACGAAGCCGGCCTTCGTCCACGGGTTCTCGCCCGAGGATCATGCGCAACAGGGTGGTCTTGCCGGCGCCGTTCGGGCCGATCAGGCCGATCCGGTCGCCGCGCTGGATCAGCGCGGAGAAGTCGCGCACGATCGTGCGCGTGCCGCCGTCGGCCTGCGCATACCGCTTGCCCACGTGTTCGAGTTCGGCGACCAGACGGCCGGAGCGCTCGCCCGCATCCACATTCAGTTTCACTGAGCCCTGGCGCTCGCGTCGCTGCGCGCGTTCGGACCGCAGCCGCTCCAGACGGCGCACCCGTCCTTCGTCGCGCGTGCGCCTGGCCTGCACGCCCTGGCGTATCCAGGCCTCCTCCTGCTTCCAGAACTTGTCGAACCGGCTGGCCCGGGCCGCCTCGTCGGCGAGTTGTTCGTGCTTGCGTCTTTCGTACTCGGCGAAGTTGCCGGCATAGCTGCGCAGGCGGCCGCGATCCAGTTCGAGGATCCGGGTGACCACGTTGTCGAGGAATCTTCGGTCGTGCGTGATTACGAGCAGGGTCGGGCCCCGCGCGAGAATGCCTTCGAGCTGCTCGATCGCCTCGATGTCGAGATGATTCGTGGGCTCGTCGAGCAGGAGCAGATCCGGCTGGGCCGCCAGCGCCGCGGCGAGCGCGGCGCGCTTTCGTTCGCCTCCGGACAGGCCCGCGAGGGGACGATCGAGCCCTAGCAGCTTGTTGAAATACCTCTCGACGCGCC
>JAUIAI010000508.1 GCA_030425615.1 Gammaproteobacteria bacterium | reverse complement strand
GCGCGATATCCGCGGCAACGACATTTCGATGATCTTCCAGGAGCCGATGACCTCGCTGAACCCGGTGTTCACCATCGGCTTCCAGATCGCCGAGGCGATCATGCTGGACCAGGGCAAGAGCGAGGAGCAGGCGCTTCAGCAGGCGGTCGACCACGTGCTGGGCGTCGAGCGGCTCCGGAACCTGCAGCTTGGACGGCTCGAGCCCTACGCGCAGGCGATGGACGATTCGGAACTGGCCGCCATGAGCCAGCGGCTGGCCAGCCGCGGCCAGCGGCTCGAAATGTTCGAGGCCGGATTCTCCGGCCAGCGCGGTGGCCGTCGCTACCAGGGTTCGATCCTGTTCACGCACATCGTCAGTCCGAACGCCGGCTTCGGGCAGATCACGCCGGGTCGCATGGTCTTCGCGCTCGCCGAAGATTTTCCCGAAGCCGACCGGGTGGCGGACGAAATCGACGCCAGCCGCGTTCGCAATCCGGAATACGGCCGCGCGATGGCCGGCATCAGCGAGCGCCTGCGCCAGCAGTCCGACGCCACCTCGCGACAGATGATGGACCAGTCGGCGCAGGCCCATCAGCGGCGCATGGCGGACCAGAAGGCGGCCTTCTCGTCGCACCAGCGGAACATGGCCGGGCTCAACCAGATCCAGGACGCCGCGCACGAGAGCTACATGACCACGCTGCGCAGCCGCGGCAGCTTTGCCTCGGTGGATAGCGACTACGGCGGCCAGCAGGCGGTTGTCGACCAGATCCACGGGCGCAGCAGCTTCGCGGACCCGTGGACGAACTCGCGAATCGCCCTGGACGGCCAGTACAAGTACAACTTCACCAATGGCCTGGGCGACTACTATCGAACCGACGACCCTGGCTTCGATCCGGCCTCGCTGCAGGGCAACTGGCGGGCGATCCGGCCGCTTGGGCCCTGACAGGGGCCGGGACGTGCAGACCTCGCAGCCTCCCCGATGGCCGGCCGGTTGTCAGCGGTCGCACTCCGAGTACGCCCTGGCGCACTTGATGGCACAACGCATGAGGTTGCCGAGTTTCACGGGCTTATCCGATTTGCCGGCATTGCGCAGCGTATCGTAGGCTTCGCACGAACAGTCGCAGGGCTCGGCCGTGGCCACGCGCGAACCCGAGATCGCCGGCCGCCGAAGGCCGTCTCGTACCGACCGGACCGGGTTTGGTTTATCGTGTCACCGTCGATGAGATCAGGAATCAAGATGAACGATGGCGACCGCAGTCTCGAAAGTCTGTTCGACCGATTCTCCAAGGCCTTCGTGCGATGCGACGAGGACGAACTGAGCGAGGTCCTGAGCGAGGACTTCGTCTGGAACATGCCCACGGGTGAGGTCCATCGTGGCCACGCCGCGGTGATCGGGGCGATTCGCGCGCGTCAGGCTTCGGCCGACAGGCCGCGCTTCTCGGATTCCCGCTTCGAAATCCACGGCGACACGGCCGTGCAGAACTACAGGGTCGAGGTCACCGCGCCGAACGGGCAGAAGAAAGTGCTGAACGGATGCGACGTCTACAAGGTGGAAAACGGCCGCATCGTGAGCAAGGACGCCTACTGGAAGCAGATCGTCTAGAGCCCTTGTCGGGTGGCGAGCCCGCCGCCCATCGTGGCCGGAGGCGGGCGGCAGCGCTCAGCGCACCAGCCAGAGCGTGGTGGCCGGCACGAACGTGACCAGCATCAGCACCGCCAGGATGATGAGCGCGAACGGAATCACGGCTCTGCAGACTTCCAGGAAGTTCTCCTTGAAGGCCGTGGTCGCCACGATCAGGTTCAGGCCGATCGGCGGCGTCAGGAAGCCGATCTCGAGGTTGATCACCATGATGATGCCGAAGTGGATCGGGTCGATGCCGTAGCCCTGGGCGGCAATCAGCAGCAGCGGCGCGAGCACGAGGATCGCCGACACCACGTCGAACAGGCAGCCCACCAGCAGCAATAGCAGGTTGACCGCCAGCAGGAACGCGATCTTGGAATCGACGACACTGGTCACCCAGGTGGCGAGGTTCTGGGGCACCTCTTCGATCGTGAGCACGGTCTTGAGGCTCAGCGCCACGGCCAGGATGGGAAACAGCATGCCCAGCAACTTGGCGGTCT
The DNA here is from genome assembly GCA_030425615.1 of Gammaproteobacteria bacterium. GTDB lineage: Bacteria > Pseudomonadota > Gammaproteobacteria > Burkholderiales > Burkholderiaceae_E > JAUIAI01. The sequence goes on along the minus strand of JAUIAI010000508.1, from coordinate 1,431 downwards.
CGATCGTGGCGGCGTAGTACTCGCGCCAGCCGAGTTCGCGGTGAATCAGCATCTCCACCAGCAGGCCGTAGGCCAGGGCGACCGCGGCCGCCTCCGTGGGCGAGAAATAGCCGGAATAGATGCCGCCGATGAGGATGACGGGCATCAGCAGCGACCAGACGCCGTCGCGCAGGGCCTGCATCAGCGCGGATCCGTCGAAGGGCACGGCCGGCAGATGCCGGTTCGTCCAGAACGAGTAGAGCGACAACACCAGGGTGATGATCAGACCGGGGATGATGCCGGCGATGAACAGGTCCGAGATGGGCATCTCCGTGACCAGTCCGTACAGGATCATCGGGATCGAAGGCGGAATCACGATGCCCAGCGTGCCGCCCGAGGTCAGTGCTCCGAGCGCGAAGCGTTTCGGGTAGCCCGCCTTCAGCAGGGCGGGGTAGAGGATTGCCCCGATCGCCAGCAGCGTCACTGGCGACGAGCCCGAGATGGCGGCGAACAGGGCGCAGGACAGGATCGTGGCCACGCCCAGCCCGCCCGGCAGCGGGTTGGTGATCAGGCGCGTGATGTCGATCAGGCGTCGCGCGATCGATCCACGGGTCATGATGGACCCGGCCATGATGAAGAGCGGGATTGCGAGCAGCACCTCGTTGTCGAGGCTGACCCACATGTCTTCGACGAGATAGGCGAGCTTTCCGTCGCCCCAGACGAGGTGGACGTACGCCGCGCCCACGAGGAACAGGATGACGGCGTTCTGGCGCAGCAGCATCAGGCCCAGAACGAGAACGAGGAGTCCGACGGCGGCCATGGTTCAGGCGGCCTGCGCCGTTTCGGGCCTGAGCGCCGGCCGCCATGCGAACGCCAGGTGTCGGATCGCGCAGGAGACGAACGCATAGGGGATGACCAGCTGGATCGGCCAGAGCGTCCAGTACAACACCGCGGCCCGGTCGCCCGCGGCCATGGTCTCGCCGACGAAACCGATGGCCACCCAGGCAAGCACCAGGTAGATCACGGCACTGATGGCGTCGCCGATGCGATCCACCAGGGCTTCGCGACCTTCGGGAATGAAGCCGTCCATGAAGGCCGGGCGCAGGTGGGCGGCCGAGGCCGTGGCGAGCGCCATGCCGAGGAAGCCCGCGACGATGGCCGCGTAGACCGCCATCTTCTGCGCGCCGAACAGCGACGCGCCGAAGAACTCGCGGCCCAGGACGTCGACCATCAGCAGCAGCCCGACGATCGAATAGGCCACCGCGGCCACCATTGATTCCAGCCGAAGCAGGATCCCCAGCGCGCGCTCGATCATGCGTCGCCCTCCGGCGCCGTCTTCAGGGCTTGCAGGAGATCTTGGCCTGCTCGATCGCCGCCCAGGTGGCGGGCGCGTTGCCGCCCAGCTCCGCGACGATCTGCGGTTGCACCTTCGGTGCCACGGCGCGCCAGGCC
>JAUIAI010000507.1 GCA_030425615.1 Gammaproteobacteria bacterium | reverse complement strand
CAAGGTCGTCCCGCACGAGGAACTCGACGCGGAGGTCGACCGCTGGTGCGCTGAAATCATGGAGAAGTCGCCAACGGCCATCGCGCTCGCGAAACGCAGCTTCAACATGGACACCGAGCATCAGCGCGGCATTGCCGGGCTCGGGATGCTTGGACTGTCGCTCTACTACGACACCGACGAAAGCAAGGAAGGCGGCAATGCGTTCAAGGAGAAGCGCAAGCCGGATTTCAAGGGCGCCTGAGCGCTATGCAAGATGACACCACTCGACCAACGCCGGAGGCCGCCCCGTTCGGCGAGAAGCGTTACCACCCGGTGCTCGGCCGGCGCATGGCCTGCCTCGACGAGGGCGAAGGCCCCGCCATCGTGTTCCAGCACGGCAACCCCACCTCGTCCTATCTCTGGCGAAACGTGATGCGTGAATGCAGAGGTCTGGGCCGGCTGGTGGCCTGCGACCTGATCGGCATGGGCGATTCGGACAAACTGCCCGATTCAGGGCCGGACCGCTATACGTTCGCCGAGCACGCGCGCTACCTTGATGCATTCTGGGACACGCTGGCGCTGGGCGACGACATCGTGCTGGTGGTTCACGACTGGGGCTCGGCGCTGGGCTTTCACTGGGCCAACCGGCATCGCGACCGGGTGGCCGGCATCGTCTACATGGAAGCCATCGTGCAGCCGGTCACCTGGGCCGACTGGCCGGAGAACGCGCGCAAGGTGTTCCAGGGCTTCCGCTCCGAAGGCGGCGAGAGCATGGTGCTGGACAAGAACGTGTTCGTTGAGCGGGTGCTGCCGGGCTCGGTGATGCGTGAACTCTCGGCGGCCGAGATGAACGAGTACCGGCGACCCTTCGCCACGCCGGGCGAAGACCGCCGCCCCACCCTGACCTGGCCGCGACAGATCCCCATCGAGGGCGAGCCCGAAGACGTCTGTGCGCTGGTCGAGGACTATGCGCAATGGCTCGCGGCCTCGGACGTCCCGAAGCTGTTCGTCAACGCCGACCCCGGTTCGATCCTCGTCGGCCGACAGCGCGAGTTCTGCCGCGGCTGGCCGAACCAGCGCGAGATCACCGTACCCGGCATCCACTTCGTCCAGGAGGACAGCGGCGCGGCCATCGGCCGGGCCGTGGCCCGTTTCGTCCGGGAACTGAGAGGCTGAACATGGAACGATTCGTCTACGAAGCCGCGCCCGCGCGCGTTGTGTTCGGCGCGGGCAGCCTGTCCGAGACCGGCGCCGAGATCGACCGACTCGGTTGCTCCCGGGCGCTCGTGCTCAGCACCCCGGGCCGTCACGCCCTGGCCGCGCGAGTCGCCGAGAGCATCGGCGCACGCGCGGCCGGCGTGTACGCCAAGGCCGTGATGCACGTGCCGGTCGAAGTGGCCGAGGCCGCCTGCGAAGCTGCAGACGCCCTTGGCGCGGATTGCCTGATCGCCATCGGTGGCGGCTCGGCCGTGGGACTGGGCAAGGCAATCGCCCTGCGTTCGGGCCGGCCGGTGATCGCGGTGCCGACCACGTTCGCGGGCTCGGAGATGACGGCCGTCTGGGGCCAGACCGAGAACGGGCTGAAGCGCACGGGCCGCGATCCGAAAGTGCTGCCCCGAACCGTCATCTACGACAGCGTGCTGCTGGCGTCGCTGCCGATGTCCATCGCCGCGCCATCGGCCATGAACGCGCTGGCCCATTGCGTGGAGGCGCTGTATGCCGTGGACACCAACCCGGTCGTGAGCCTGATGGCGGAGGAAGGCATTCGCGCCATCGTCAGGAGCCTGCCCGATCTGGCGAGCGGGAAGCCGCTGCTGCGCCCGGGCGCGCTCGAACGGGCTCAGTATGGCTGCTGGATGGCGAGCATGGCCCTGAACGGCGCCTCGGTGGCGCTGCACCACAAGCTCTGCCACACGCTGGGCGGCACCCTGAACCTGCCGCACGCGCAGACGCACAGCATCGTGCTGCCGCACGCCACCGCCTACAACGCCAACGCCGCGCCCGAGGCGATGGACCGCATCGCCGCCGCGCTCGGCGAGTACGGCGAAGAAGGCGCTGCGATCGGCCTGCAACGGTTTGCCAGGGCCATCGGAGCGCCCACGGCCCTGCGCGAGCTGCAGGCGCCCCGGGAGCGGATGCGCGAGATCGCGCAGATCGCGGTGGCCAACCCCTACCCCAATCCGCGCGAGCTCGAACTCGAAGCCATCGTCGAGCTGCTCGAGCGCGCCTGGCTGGGCGACGCGCCTCCGGCCGACGCCTGATCCGAACGTCCGCGTCGGCGCCTGCAAAGAGCCCCACCTTTCATCTCCGGAGTCTTCCGATGACCAAGAACTTCACCGAGGAAAATCTCACCGAGGCCGTGATAGAGCGCATGGCCGACTGTCCGAACGAGCGCCTGCGAACGGTCATGGAAAGCCTGATCCGCCATGTGCACGCGTTCGTGCGCGAGGTGGAACTGACCGAGGAGGAATGGTTCGAAGGGATCCGCTTCCTGACGGCCACCGGTCAGAAATGCGACGATGTCCGCCAGGAGTTCATCCTGCTCTCGGACGTGCTCGGCGTCTCGATGCTGGTGGACGCTGTCAATCACCGCTTTCCGGCCGGCGCCACCGAGACCACGGTGTTCGGGCCGTTCTTTCGCGAGGGCGCACCCGAGACACCGATGTGGGGCGACATCAGCGGCGGTCAGCCCGGCACGCCCTGTTACGTGAGCGGTACGGTGTCGGACACCGCCGGCAAGCCGCTGGCCAATGCGCTCATCGACGTCTGGCACTCGGACGGCAAGGAGGGCCTGTACGACGTGCAGGTCGAAGGCCAGCCCTGGTACGGGCGGGGGCGCGTGCGCACCGACGAGAACGGCCGCTACGCGTTTCGCACGATCCAGCCGGTGTATTACTCGATTCCGGCCGACGGTCCGGTGGGCGCCATGCTCGGGGCGCTACGGCGCCATACCTGGCGGCCGGCGCACATCCACACCATGGTGCAGTGCGAGGGTCACCACCCGGTGACGACGCATCTGTTCGTCAACGGCGATCAGTACCTGGAAGGAGACGCCGTGTTCGGGGTGAAGGAATCGCTGATTGTCGATTTCGTGCCGCACGAGCCAGGACCCGCTCCCGACGGCGGCACGAGCGATGTGCCCTTCGTGACGGTGAACTACGACTTCGCGTTGACGCCCGCCTGAGCGGCGCGGGACCTCTTGCGACGATGAGCGACACCGCACCCCGACCCACCCACCCGCCGGTCGCCCCGTGGGCCATGCGCCCGAACGTCCCCGAGGCCGGCACGCGGCTCTGCGCGCTCGCGGACGTTCCCGAGGACAACGGCCTGGACCTGGTGTTCGGCCCGCACGAGCCGCGCTTCAGGCTGATGCTGTTTCGGCAGAGCGAGGGGATCCGGGCCTGGGTCAACGAATGCCCGCACCAGAAGGTGGCCACGAACATCTGGCCGGATGTCTTCTGCCTGGCCGACGACGCCGACGGCCGTCACCTGGTGTGCGAGCACCACTGGGCAATGTTCAGGCTGCGCGACGGCGTCTGCATCGAGGGGCCGT
>JAUIAI010000506.1 GCA_030425615.1 Gammaproteobacteria bacterium | reverse complement strand
TACGATAACATGGGCTTCCCATTGGGGTCGGCCCGGCTGTGGTGGGCCCTCTCGGCATACGGGCACGATCGGGTCAGGGTGCTGGATGGCGGGCTCCGGCAATGGAAGAACGAAGGGCGCGAGCTCTCCACCGGGATTCCCGAGGTGGTGCCCGCGACCTTCACCGCGCGGTGGCGCCCGGAGTGGGTGGCCTCCAAGCAGGACGTGCTCGAGGCCATCGGTCGCGAACACACGGTCATCGTCGACAACCTGACCCCGGAACTCTATGCCGGCGGTGGTGACCGTCACCTGTGGGGAGAGCGCCCGGGCCACATCCCCGGAGCGAAGAACGTGCCCTATCTGGCGCACGTGGATCCCGCGCTGGCAACCGTGACCGCTGCCGAGCGCGATTCGCTGCTGCGCAGCCGGCGCTCGTTCACGTTCGCGCCGCCCGAGACTCTGGCCGCTCTTTACCGGGACGCCGGTGTTTCGCCCTCCAGCGAGGTCATCACCTATTGCGGTCGCGGCTATGCGGCGGCCTGCGGGCTGCTGGCGCTCAGGCTGCTGGGCCACGAGCGCGTTCGCATGTACGACGGCTGCTGGGCCGAGTGGAGCGCGGATCCGGAACTGCCCGTGCAGACGGCGGCCGACAGGTCATGAGAAGCGCGCTGACGTCCGCCTTCGTGCTGGTTCTGCTCGCCGGGTGCGCGGCGCCGCCGCACGGGCTGCCGACCGTTGCTCCGGCAGCGTCGGACCCCGACGGGTCCCCGCCTGTCCTGACCGGCATGTTCAGCTATATGGCCGACGCGGCCATCATCCGCCTCTGCGACGACGGACGACAGCTGCCCGTCGCCATGGAGGGCGACTACCGGGCACTGGAAGCCGCCTACCTGAAGGCGGGCCGTCCGCCCCAGCCGATGCTTGCGCAGGCTCAGGCGCGGGTGGCGCAACGGCCGGCGATGGAGTTCGGCCGACCTCCGGTGCCGACGCTGGTGGTGGAGCGGTTCGTGGCAGTCTGGCCGCGCGAGACCTGTGGCACACCCGGAGCCGATGCGCCATTGCTCGGTACGTACTGGAGACTCGTCCGGCTCGAGGGGGCACCGGTCACGGCGGCCGCCGGCCAGCGCGAACCGCATCTCGTCTTCCCCGCAGAGGGTGGCCGGGTCCGAGGCGGCGGCGGCTGCAACCGTATCAACGGTTCAGTCGAGACCGGCGATGGGTCCCTGCGTTTCGGCCGCCTGTTCACCACGCGCATGGCGTGTCCCGACACGCTTGCACAGGAGCAGCGCTTCCTCGGGGTGCTGGCGCTCGTGGAACGCTATCGCATCCGCGGCAGTCATCTGGAATTGCTCGACGCGGGGGGTTCGGTCCGCGCCCGTCTGGAGGCGGTCGCGCTCCCGTAGGTTAAGGCCCCCCGGAGTTAAGGCCCCCCGGATCGCGTCGCGAAACGATCCCGGGTCGGAAGACTCGTCCAAGTGCCAATGGAGGCGTAATGTCAGAGTCATTCGTCATCGAACCGATCGCCCTCGTCAGGGCTGCGCGCGTCGAGGCAGAGGACGATTTCTGGGGAGGGGAGGTCTCGGAGGTCGTACTCGATGATCGCTTCGACACGGAAGCGCTCGCGGGTCTGGAGTCGTTCTCGCACGTCGAGATCCTGTTCCTTTTCGATCGCGTGGCGTCGGACAGGATCGTGACCGCCGCGCGTCATCCGAGGAACAATCCGGACTGGCCGCGGGTGGGGATCTTCGCCCAGCAGACGGCATACCGTGCAGCCGATCCGGCCTAACCGGATCGGCTGCACGGTATGCCGTCTGCTGGGTGTCGACGGCCGTGTTCTGAAAGTGGCCGAACTCGATGCGATCGATGGGTCGCCGGTCATCGACATCAAACCCGTCATGCGGCAGTTCCTGCCGCGCGAGTCGACGACGCAGCCGGAATGGGTCGACGAGCTCATGGCACGGTACTGGAGTCCGGGGCGGAGCGGGCCGTCGGAGTAGCATGACGCCGGTCGCAGACCCTGTCCGGAACCCGCATGTTCACCGCAGAATTCCTGCTCACCTCTCTCGTCGTGGTGCTGATCCCCGGTACCGGAGTGATTTACACCGTCTCCATCGGGCTGGCCCAGGGGCGCCGCGCGGGCGTGTTCGCTGCGTTCGGCTGCACCCTCGGCATCGTGCCGCATCTCCTGGCCACCGTGCTCGGGCTGGCGGCCATTCTGCACACGAGCGCTTTGGCCTTCCAGACGCTGAAGATCGCCGGCGTGGTCTATCTGCTCTATCTGGCCTTGGCCACCTGGCGCGACCGTTCGGGCTTCGCGGTGCAGCCGGTCGAGTCACGACAGGCTGTGCTGGGCCTGGTCACCCGGGGGGTTCTGCGAACATCCTGAACCCGAAACTTTCGATCTTCTTCCTGGCCTTCCTGCCCCAGTTCCTGACGCCGGGTGTGGCCGATCCGCTGCCGCAACTGCTGGGCCTGAGCACCGTATTCATGGCGATGACGTTCCTGGTGTTCGTGGTCTACGGGCTGCTTGCGGACGCCTTCCGCTCGGCGGTCATGGAGTCGCCGAGGGTTCAGCACTGGTTGCGGCGTGGTTTCGCCGGCGCCTTCGCCGGCCTCGGTGTCCAGCTGGCGATGTCCGGTCGGTGACTCCTTGGCCGTTCCAAGCAAGGGTCGCGCCGTTCTGGACCCGGATCGGCCCCTGGCAGAACCGTCGCGCTTCTTTCCCACCGGATTGAGCCGGCCGCTCTGGGCGGTGCCGGTGTGGCTGCTGTTCCTGCTGATCGTTTCGCTCACCCTGCGCGACGGATTCGCCACGAAGGATCTCGCGCTGAATCTTCTGCTCGGATGTCTGCCGCTCGGAATCGCCAGCGTCGTTGCGCTCGCCGGCTGGCGCCGGGGCACGCGCGCCAGACGCGAGCACGCTCGCGGGCGGTGGCGCCAGGGAGTGTTCCTGCTGAAGGACGGGCTGCTCGTGAACGTCGGCGAGGGCGCACGGTTCATACCGCGCGGTGCCGTGCATGCGCTGCGCACCCCGGAGAACACCGGCCGCGGCGGGTGGCGGCGCCGCGACCGCGGCGCGCGCGACGTCGAGCCCGGCTTTCTCTGCCGCGAGACCGGGGGTGGTCAGACCTTGTTGCGGGTCGGCAAGCTGCCGTCTTCCTGGTGGTCGCGCATCGCTGCGGCCTTCGAGGGTTGGTCCGCGGAGGGGGCGGCGCCGCCGGCCAGGGTCCGCGAGAGCCCGTACGGCTGCATCGCCCGGTGGCTGCCCGTGATCGTTTACCTTCATGGGGTCCTGTTGGTATGGCTGGCGGGTGCTGCGGTCCTCACCGTCCAGGTCGGCCGTTGGGTCGGCGGCGAGAACGGGTTTCTCACGGGCTTCGTGCTCGGTCTGCCGATGCTGTTCGTGTTCCCTTTGCTCGTGACCCGTCTGCTGCCGCTCGTGCGACGTTCGTGGCCCGCGTTGCCGGACGAGATCTCGTTCGAGACGGGGGGTGGGTATGCCGTTCTGCTCGGGGTGTTCGCGACGATCGGAACGATCGGGATCGCCCATCAGAGC
>JAUIAI010000505.1 GCA_030425615.1 Gammaproteobacteria bacterium | reverse complement strand
GGGCTGTTCTGAGCGTCGGCCGGCCGGTTCGATCGACGGATCTGGCCGGCCGAACCGGGGGTGTTTCGGGGACGGGCAGATACGGGCAGTGCCTACTATGTCGTGTCCACACCCCGGAATTCCCGACGTTCAATAAAATCACCATCGTCCAGCAGGTGACCGGCATGGTCGTCCTGTTCTTTCTCGCATTCGGCCTGCTGGCCGGGGTGTCGTTGTGGGGCCTGTACGAGACCGACGAGGCCATGCACGAGTTGCACGAGCACCGGATGGTGCGTGAAACCTCGCTGAGCAAGCTGCTGGAAAACATGTCGATGAACCGGCTCGAGCTGATGCTCGCGCTGCAGCACGACCCGGCGGGCGCGCTCAGTGGCGCTCACGACCACGGCGTGGACATTCATTTCGATCGCATCCGGGTGCGGGATGCCGAGAGCGCGGCGCTGCTCAGGGCGCTTGCGGCGACGACGCGCGCTGACGACGAGCTCGTTCTGGCCCGTGAGATGGACGCCGCGCGCAAGGTCTACCAGGCGGACTTCGACCGGGCGGTCGATGCCGTGCGCTCCGGCGACTTCTCGCCGGCGATCGTGGCGCGCTTCCTGCAGGACGCCGCGACTCACGGCGAGGCCTATCGGAAGTCCGTTTCGACGCTGCGCGACCACCAGATCGAGGACGGCCAAGCGTTGTCCGAGGAGGCGGATCAGCGCGCCGACCGCGTACTGGCGGTGATGGGCCTGGGCTTCCTCGGATTCGGGTTGATCGGCGTTGCCCTGTCGGTCTCGGTGATCCGCCGCCTGCGCCGGGGCTTTTCGCAGGCCGATTCGGTGGCCGCCGCGATTGCCGACGGCGACCTGACCCGCAGCGTGGCCAGCGGCGAGCGCGACGAGATCGGCCGCCTGCTCGCCAGTCTGGAGCGCATGCGCCTGCGTCTGCTCGACACCATCAGCCAGGTGCGCACCGGCGCGGACAACATCACGCTGGCGGCCTCCGAGGTGGCCAGCGGCAACGCCGATCTCAGCGAGCGCACCGAACAGACGGCGGGCAACCTCCAGCAGACCGCGTCGTCGGCGGAGGAACTCGGCCAGACCGTGGCCCAGAACGCGGACAACGCGGCCGAGGCGGCGAATCTGGCGGCCGAGGCCTCCGGCGTGGCCACGCGGGGCGGCGCCTCGGTCACCCAGGTGGTGGAGACGATGCGTGGCATCCAGTCCAGCGCGCACAGCATCGCCGACATCATCGGCGTGATCGACGGCATTGCGTTCCAGACCAACATCCTGGCGCTGAACGCCGCGGTGGAGGCCGCGCGCGCCGGCGAGCAGGGACGGGGCTTCGCGGTGGTGGCCGGCGAGGTGCGCACGCTCGCCAGCCGTTCGGCGGCGGCCGCGCGCGAGATCAAGGGACTCATCCAGGACAGCGTCGAACGGGTGGAGCAGGGGACCCTGCAGGCCGACGATGCCGGCCGCACCATGGAGGAGGTGGTGCAGTCGATCCGGCGCGTGACGCAGATCGTGGGAGAGATCAGCGACGCCAGCCGCGAGCAGAGCGACGGCGTGCGCCTGGTGAGCAGCGCGGTCCACGAGATGGACGGCGCCACGCAGCAGAACGCGGCGCTGGTGGAGGAGAGCGCGGCGGCGGCCGAGAGCCTGCGCGCCCAGGCCGAAGACCTGGTGCGGGTGGTGTCAGGGTTCCGCGTGGCGAGCCACGGCGGCTGACCGACGTTTCCCGACGGCCCGGTGAGATTTGCCACGCCGGGGCCTGGAAGCTGTGCCCGGCGGCGTGCCCTGGGGGGCGTGGGAAATCCTGCGGGCAGCGGAAAGCGGGCAGCGGAAAGCGGGCGGCAGAAAGCGGGCGGCAGAAAGCGGGCGGCAGAAAGCGGGCGGCAGAAAGCGGCCGCGCGGCTTAGCGGGCGGCTCAGCGGGCGGCGCCGAGCGCCGACTCCGACGTGTGCCGGCTGGCCGCCAGCCGCGGCCAGATCAGCAGCGCCGCCAGCGCCACGCCGCTGATCACGAACAGCACCGCCACGAAACGCCCCGGCGCACCGCCGGCGAAGAGGATGCCCACCGTGGCCAGGGTGGGCGCCACCACCTGACCGAAGAAGCCGAAGAACGCGGCCGTGAAGCCGGCGATCTCGCCCTGTGGCTCGAGCGTCATGCTGGCCGCGTTGGAGTACACGATCAGGTAGCCGATGGCGAACACGAACATGCCAACCGCCAGGCCCTCGCCGGTGAGCAGCCCGCCCAGGTGCAGCGCCCCGAGCGTGGCGAACGTCAGCGTCATGAGGGTGGCGGCCCAGGCCGCGCTGGCCACCGGGCCGATGCGGTGGATGAGCCGGTGGTTCAGGATCTGACCGATGATGATGCCCACGCCGTGGATGGCGAACAGCACGGCGAACCAGGCGCCCGTGATGCCCCAGGTCTGTTCCATCACCCGCGGCATGTTGGCGATGATGGTCACGATGAGCGTCATCACCCAGCCCGACAGCAGCAGGAAGTAACGGCTCTGCGCGTTGCCGAACAGGCGTTTCGTGTTCGCCCACAGGCGCCGCGGCGAGGCCGCGTCCATCTGCGGCACGGCCAGGGTCTCGGGCACCCGGCGCAGCGCGATGAGCAGGCCCGCGGCCACGACCGCCATGGCCACGAAGATGAGCCGCCAGTGCCCGCCCACCTCCACCAGCGCCACGCCGATGAGCGGCGCCAGGATGGGCCCCAGCGAGAAGATGCCCGAAGCCAGCGCCATCTGCTGGGCGAGCTGCCTGCCCTGGAAGCGGTCGCGGATGATGGCGCGTGCGGTGACCGGCGCGGCCGACGCGCCCAGGCCCTGCAGCACGCGCGCGACCAGCAGAACGGGCATGCTCTGCGCCACCAGCGCGAGCGCGGTGCCGGCCAGGTACAGCGACAGGCCCACGCGGATGGTGCGGCGCCGCCCGAAGCGGTCCGAGAACGTGCCGAAGAAGAGCTGACCGAACCCGAGCGCGACGATGTTGAGCGTGACGATCGCGTGCGTGGTGCCGGCCGTGGCGTCCATGGCCTCACGGATCTGCGCGAAGAACGGCAGCGTGATGTCGATGGAGAACGCCGCGATGGCCAGCAGCAGCCCGCAGTAGATCGTCAGCGCACGATCGCTCAACCGGTTAATAGTTGCCGCCTTCGCCCATGGGCTTGCTCGGGTCGACGGTGGCGATGACGATCACCTCCACCAGGAAGTCCGGCCGCGCCAGCTTGGCTTCGCCGCAGGCGCGCGCCGGGGCCTGACCCTCGGGCACCCAGGCGTCCCAGACGGCGTTCATGGCTTCGAAATCGGCCATGTCCGCCAGCCAGATCACGGCCTGCAGCATGTGGTTGCGGCTGGAGCCGGCTTCCTCGAGCAGACGATCCACCTTGGCGAGCACCTGCTCGGTCTGACGGGCGATCGGGTCGCCGGCGGTCCCCACCTGGCCGGCCAACGCGCCCGCGGAGTCGCCGATCTTGCCCGGGAGCCCGAACACCTCGGGCAGGTCCTCGGCGGTCTGGGTCGGTCGCTCGCAGAGGACCTTGATGTCGAAG
>JAUIAI010000504.1 GCA_030425615.1 Gammaproteobacteria bacterium | reverse complement strand
GTGCTTCTCGTCGACCGGTCAGTGCACCGTACTCCTGCTCCAGTTCGGCGATCGAGGACCGCAGGCGCTGCTCATCGACCTCGCTTTGCTGGGCCTTCTGTTGCAGGGCCTGGACCTGGACACGCGCGTCAGCCAGTGCGCGCGTGAGCTTCGAATGCTCGCTTCGCCGGGCCTCGAGGGCGTCAGCGAGAGACCGGGCCGCCGCCTCGATCCGGCCGGCATGCGTCTCCGCCTCTTCGCGAAGCAGCTTCTTCGCCTTGAGGTCCCGCGTCAGGTTCTCGAGTTCCTGCTGGCGTTGCAGAACACCTTCGCGCTCGCTGTCCGCCGCATAGAGTGACGCGTCGTGGGGTCCGATCCGGTGCCCCTCGGGAGTGACGAACTGCGCGCCATCGGGCAGCCGGTCGCGCGCGGCGAGCGCCTGTTCCACCGACTCCGCCACGTAGAAATCCGACAACCAGCGCGCCACCGTGTTCTGCACCACCGCATCACCACTGCGCACGCGAGCCGCCAGCGGGACGAGTCCGTCAGCCCGCGCGACCGCCCGGTCACCGTTCGGCAGGGCGGAGTCGAACAGTGCAACCTTCACCGGCGGAATCGAATCGCCGAGAAGCCCGCCGACACGATCGATCGAACCGACGGTGCGGGCAGCCACCCTCTCCCGCAGGACGGCCTCGACCGCGGTCTCCCAGCCTTCGTCGACTCGCATACGCTCCCAGAGCGGGGCAGCATCGACGAGGCCCTTTTCTCGCAGCCAGGGTTCGAGAGCGTTATGACGATCCAGCCGTTCCTGCAGGTCGCGTAGCGCCCGCTCGCGGGCTTCGACCTGCGTGCAGGCATTGTGAGCTTCTCTGAGCGCCTGCTGGGCCGGCGCACGCTGCGCATCGGTCGCCGACCACTCCTGCTGCGCCCGCACCGCACGCTCCTGCGCCTGCGATTCCTCGCGCGTGAGAGAGTCGAGCCTGGATTCGGCCTGAGCGAGTTCGTCCCCGTCGACACGCTCGACCGAATCAAGAGCGGAACGATCACGCTGCAAGCGCGCCTGCAGTGCCTGCAATGACTGTTCGACGCGCGAGGATTCCAGCTGGATTCGCTCGCCGCGGTGCCGGTGTTCGGTGCTTTCCGCACGCAACGCGTCCATCGTTTCGCCGGCTTCACGGCGGTGCGTCTCAGCCGCCGAGAGTTCTTCCCGATACCGCTCCACCAGCGTCTGAGCCGCAACGATCGCCTCGTCACAGCGCATGCGCGATGCACGATCCGACTCGAGCCGACCATCGAGTGCACCCCCTCGCTCGGCCAGCGACGCCAACTCGGCGACCAACCGGTCACGGCGGTCGACCGCCGCCTGGCGCGCCTCGGAGATACGCCGGATCTCGCTCTCGATCCGGGCCACTTCGGCATTGCGCTCGTAGTAACCAGCCTGCGCACGGTGCACTTCGTCGCCCGCCGCCTCCACCGACTGGCGAAGCGACTCGATCTCCCGCTCGGCCTGCCGCAACTCGGCCGTCTTGGCCTCGAGCGCGTTCGTGGCTTCCGCCGCAGCGCGTTCGCTGCGCTCCCGGGCCGACCGGGCGTCATCACGCCGCATGATCCATTGCATGTGCTGGACCCGCGTGCGCTGCTCATCCCACTGCCGGAACTTGTTGGCCACCTCGGCCTGGCGGGACAGACGCTCGATCTGCCCCTCGAGTTCGAGCGTGATGTCCTCGACCCGGGACAGATTCTCGCGAGTGGACGCCAGCCGGGTCTCGGTCTCCCTACGCCGCTCCTTGTACTTGGAGACGCCCGCGGCTTCCTCCAGGTACACGCGCAGCTCGTCGGGTTTGGCCTCGATGAGCCTCGAGATCGTTCCCTGTCCGATGATCGCGTAGGCGCGAGGGCCGAGGCCCGTGCCGAGAAACATGTCGTGCACGTCGCGGCGACGAACCGTCTGATTGTTGATCTGGTAGACAGACTGACCGTCCCGCGACAGGATCCGGCGTACCGAGATCTCGGCGTACTGGGCCCAGTGCCCCCCCACCCGTCCCAGGCTGTTGTCGAAGACGAGTTCGACAGAAGCTCTGGCCGAGGGCTTGCGTTCCGAAGATCCGTTGAAGATCACGTCCTGCATCGACTCACCGCGGAGTTCGGAAGCCTTGCTCTCGCCCAGCACCCATCGGACGGCGTCGATGACATTCGACTTGCCGCATCCGTTGGGACCGACGACGCCTACCAGCTGACTCGGGACCTGGAACGTGGTCGGATCGACGAACGACTTGAAGCCTGACAGCTTGATCTGCTTGAGACGCACCCGGAGTCCTCGTGAATCGCGCGGCCGGCGTCCGGGAGGCGGCCCAGCCCCCGCCAACGGACGTCAGAGAGCGCGCCCGCGCTTGAACGGTGCGCGCGGCCGGTTCGAATATGAGTCCTTATAATAGCATCGCCGCACGCTGCCAAGGCCATCTCCCGCGGCCGAAACCCTTGATTTCCTGGCAACTTACGCCCTTGTCTTAAGGTCGTTTCTTGCCCTGCCCGCCGCCGTCCAAGAGGTCCGCGCACCATGCCCAGCAGTCCGAGCCGCGAACTCGCCACGTTCCCGAACCCCGCCCCAGGTCGCGATTACCATGTGCACCTGGAGGTCCCGGAATTCACCTGCCTCTGTCCGCTCACCGGACAACCCGATTTCGCGACCCTCGAGATCGACTACATCCCCGAGGCGAGTAATCTCGAACTCAAGGCGCTCAAACTCTACATGTGGTCCTTCCGGGACGAGGGTGTCTTCCACGAGGCCGTCACGAACCGGATCCTCGACGATCTCGTCGCGGCATGCGCGCCGCGCTTCATGCGCCTGACGGCCCGCTGGTACGTTCGCGGGGGCATCTTCACGACCGTCCGGGCCGAGCACCGTCAGAACGGCTGGACTCCGCAACCCCGGGTCGAACTCGACCCGGTGGCCGCCTCCAACAGCATTCGCTGAGCCGGGAGCGCCCGTGAATCCGCTGCTCGATCAGCTCCATCCGTACCCGTTCGAGAAGTTTCGGCGCCTGCTCGAGGGCGTGACGCCCTCGGCCGCGCATGAGGCGCTCGATCTGTCCATCGGCGAGCCCAAGCACCCGGCCCCCGAAGTCGTTCGCGAAGCACTGATCAGCGCGCTGGACGGGCTATCGAACTACCCGGCGACGGCCGGATCGCCGGAACTTCGGGTTGCCATCGCCCGCTGGCTCGAGTGGCGTCACGGCCCCCTGGGGCTCGAACCGATGCGCGACGTCCTGCCGGTGCTGGGCTCTCGGGAGGCCCTGTTCGCGGCAACTCAGGTGGTCATCGATCCACGACGCAAGGCCGGGGTCGTCTGCCCCAATCCCTTCTACCAGATCTACGAAGGCGCCGCCCTGCTCGCCGGCGCGACGCCGCACTACGTGCCGCTGACACCGGGGGGTGACATGACCGCCGCCTGGGACGAGGTGCCCGCCAGCGTCTGGCAGGACACCCAGCTGCTGTTCATCTGCTCACCCGGCAACCCCACCGGGGAAATCGCGCAACTTGATGAATGGAGTTTTCTTTTCGAT
>JAUIAI010000503.1 GCA_030425615.1 Gammaproteobacteria bacterium | reverse complement strand
TGATGACCTTGTCCAGCTGGGTCGTGACGAAGCCCTGATTCAGGACACCTTCAATGCTCATCGCAACACCCGTTGTTTCGTGCGGAACGCCTCATTCCCAATCGAGCGCCCCCTTCATCCATTCATAGACGAACCCGACGACGAGGATGCCGAGGAACAGCATCATCGAGGCGAACCCGAAGAAACCGATGGCGTCCAGCGACACGGCCCACGGAAACAGGAACGCGATCTCGAGATCGAAGAGGATGAAGAGGATCGCCACCAGGTAGTAGCGAACGTCGAACTTCATGCGTGCGTCTTCGAAGGCTTCGAAGCCGCACTCGTAGGGGGAGAGTTTCTGCGGATCGGGACGACTGGGACCGAGCAGCTTGCCGATGACCATCGGCCCGATCCCGACACCAACACCCACGATGATGAACAGCAAGACGGGGAGGTAGTTTTCGAGATTCAAGGGGGGCTCTGACAGTTCGGAGGGATGTTCTGAGAGATGGTGCCGACGGCGAGACTCGAACTCGCACAGCTTTCGCTACTACCCCCTCAAGATAGCGTGTCTACCAATTCCACCACGTCGGCCAAGACGGTACGGGACCGTGACGGTCACCGAGCATTCTACTTCGGAATATCACTCCTTTCGGTCGATTCGGGCGCATTGGTCGCCGGAATTTGCGAATTCGCATCAGCGGCCGAGCCTCCCTGACCCTGCCCCGCGGGCGCGGTTCCCGGGACGTTGCCGACCGGCACGTCCGAGGCTGGCGCGGAAGTCGCCGGCGCCACGCCCTCCATGACGCTGCCAGGGGCTTCCGGGCGCTGACTCGCGACAAACGCGAGCCCGAGCGTGGTCAGGAAGAACACCACGGCACACGCGGCCGTTGCGCGACTGAGAAAGTTGGCCGACCCGCTCGCACCGAACAGGCTGCCGGAAGAGCCGCTGCCGAAGGCCGCGCCGAGATCGGCACCCTTGCCGTGTTGCAACAGCACCAGGATGACCACCCCAAGCGCCGAAACCACCTGCAGCAGTTGCAGGACGTTGCCAAACCAGGCAGCCATCAGGCGCTCCCTTGGGCCGCGGACACCGCGGCCTCACAGATCGAGGCGAAATCCCCGGCCACGAGCGAGGCACCGCCGATGAGGCCGCCGTCGATATACGGTTGCGAGAACAGCGTAAGGGCGTTGTCGGGCTTGACGCTGCCGCCGTAGAGGAGACGGACCGCCGCGGCGGACGCCACGCCACCGGCCGAAAGCCGGGTTCGGATGAATGAGTGCGCCTGCTGCGCGATTTCGGGCGACGCGGTCTCTCCCGTGCCGATGGCCCAGACGGGCTCGTAGGCGACGATGACCGCGCCGGCTGCAGCGGCGGCGATGGCAGGAACCAGTGCGGCGAGCTGCCGCGCCAGAACCGCCTCGGTCTGGCCCGCTTCGCGCTCGGCGAGCGTCTCGCCGACACAGGCCACCGGGGTGAGGCCGGCCTCGAGCGCTCGCGCGACCTTGGCCGCCACGATCTCGTCGGTCTCACCGAACAGGGCACGGCGCTCCGAATGACCGACGATCACGTGCGAACAGCCGAAATCCAGGAGCATTCCGGCATCGACCTCACCGGTGAAGGCTCCGGGCCTCTGAGAGGCGACGTTCTGGGCACCGAGTGCCACGCCGGACCCCTCCAGAGTCGCGCGCGCGAGATCCAGGTAGGGGTACGGAGGGCAGACAAGGCAGTCGACGCGCCCGCCGAACGGCGCACCGGCCCCCGCGCGTTCGCGCAGCCCGGCAAGCAAGGCCGTCGCGGTGTCGCGCGAGCCGTTCATCTTCCAGTTGCCGGCAACGAGCGGCTTTCGATGCGCCATGAAGGTGGGTCGGGATCTGCGAAAAACCAGTGATTCTATCGGGCGCCGCGCCAGCCGGTCAAACGACGTTGCGCCCACGAAGCGGCCGCCACGACGACCACCCCGGCCGCACGACATGCACACGAGGCGGTCGGGCGGGGTCAGGTCTCGCGGTCCGGCAGCCGCTTTGCCGATGCGGACGAATCCTGAGCGGCGTCGGCATCGTCGCCCGTGAGCGCCTCCGCGATCGCGGAGGGGTCTTCGTCGAGGAAGCCGCTGCGATCACCGGAGCGCCGTCGCACGATCCAGACGACATATCCGGAGATGCTGTAACTCAGGAAACCGAGGAACAGCACGGTCGGCGGATCCGAGGAGATCAGGACGATGAGGAGCACGAGCACGATCATGGTGATGAAAGGCACCGCCCGCCGCAGATTGATCTCCTTGAAGCTGTAGAACGGCACGTTGGAGACCATGGTGATGCCCCCGAACAGCGCGACGATGAACGACAGCCAGGCCAGGTCGACGCCGGCGGCGTCGATCCAGCGGGTTTCGCGCAGATCGGTGGCCACCCAGACGAGCCCTGCCATCAGCGCCGCGGCCGAGGGGCTCGGCAGCCCCTGAAAGAACCGCTTGTCCACCTTGCCGAGATTGGCATTGAAGCGCGCCAGCCGCAGCGCGGCGCCGGCGACGTAGACGAAGGCCGCCAGCCAGCCCCACTTGCCCAGGCCGTGCAGGGACCACTCGTACATCACGAGCGCCGGGGCCACACCGAAGGAGACCATGTCCGACAGACTGTCGTACTGCTCACCGAAGGTGCTTTGGGTGTTGGTCATCCGTGCGACGCGACCGTCCAGGGTGTCCAGAACCATGGCGACGAAGATCGCGATCGACGCCTCCGCGAAGCGGTCGTGGGTCGCCTGCACGATGGCGAAGAAGCCGCAGAAAAGCGAGGCGGTCGTAAAGGCATTGGGCAGCAGGTAGATGCCGCGATTGCGCGGCCCCCCGCGAACCACCTCTTCGGTATCCGGGCCGGGCACGCTCATGCGTCCTTCTCCGACGCTGCCGCGACCTGCGGGGCCCGTCGTTCGGCGCGGGCAGTCAAGAACCTTCCCCGGTGCTCAGGGGAAGCCTGGCCAGCACCGTACTGGAGGCATGCACCTTCTCCCCGATGGAGACCTTCGGCTCGGCGGTCAGCGGCAGATACAGATCCACGCGGGAGCCGAAGCGGATGAAACCGAACCGCTGGCCTCGCACGACGGAATCGCCCGGCTTGACGTAGCAGAGGATGCGCCGGGCAACCAGGCCCGCCACCTGGACGCAGGTGACCTGCTCATCGTCGCCGCGCCGGATCACCAGTGCATTGCGTTCGTTGGCCTCGCTCGCCTTGTCCAGGTCCGCATTCACGAAACGCCCGGGCGTGTAGCGCATTTCCTCGACGAGCCCGTCCACCGGCGCACGGTTGGAATGCACATTGAAGACGTTCATGAATACCGAGATCTTCAACGCATCGCGCTCGAGCATGGGGTCACGCGCACGCTCCACCTTGATGACCCGGCCGTCTGCCGAACAGAGCACCGCGTCCGGGGCCGATGGCACGTCGCGCGCCGGATCCCGGAAGAACTGCAGGACGAACAAGGCCAGCAGCCAGAACGGCAGGGCCCAGAGCCAGCCGGCGAAGATCTGTACGAGGCCGGCGAGAAACAATGCGCCGGCAAGGAAGGGCCA
>JAUIAI010000502.1 GCA_030425615.1 Gammaproteobacteria bacterium | reverse complement strand
AGTGGCGGCGCGCGAAACGCTGCGCGCGGTTGGTCGTGCTGTGAGCACGTGGGCTGACGGGCATGCCCTGGCGGAAGTTGGCGAGGTCCGCCAGCAGCTCCGTGACCGAGGCGTAGCGCGCCTCCGGCGCGAATGCCAGGCACTTGCCGATGATCGCGTCGAGATCGCCGCGTAACCGGCGTCGATGTTCGGCGGCGCGATCGCGCCGCGCTGGCCGTCTCCGCCGCCGGCCTGGCTGCAGGCACTGGACGGCGTTTTCGACGCGCTGTATGCCCGCACGCATCCCGTCCAGGGGCTCTGCGAAGCGCATCATCTCTACGGACCGAACATGGCACTGCGCGCGTCACTGGTGATCGCCGGGGCCCGCTTCGACCCGCGGATCGGCCCGACGGCATCCGTGGCCTACCGGATGGGCAGCGAGACCGAGCTGGTCCAGCGTCTCGAGCGATCCGGCCACCGCGCCGCCATGCTGCAGCAGGCACGCGTGCACCACCAGGTGCGACCCGGGCAGATGACCGAGGCATTCGTGCTCGCGCGCGCCCGGCGTCACGGTCTGGGCCAGGGGGTTCTGGCCGCGCGCACGCGCCCGGCCCTTCTGCCCCCGCTGTCACGAGTCGCGGCGCTGGCGGCCAGCGAGGTCAAGGCGCTCGCGCGACTGCTGCCGGGGCTGCGGGGCAAGCGGGTCAAGACCTGGTACGGCCGCGAGTGGTTGCGGGGCTATTGCCAGGGCTATCTGGCCCAGCGCGCCGAGTCACGGCGCCTGCAGGGCGGCTCGCCGGCTGCGAGCGACGAGGTCAGCGCCGCCAGGTGACCCTGACGATCCCGCCACCCTCCGGGTAGGTGATGTCCAGCTCGCCTTCGTAGGCGCGCTCGATCGCCTGGCCCACGCCGCGCGGCAGGTGCATGTCCGTGAAGCTGGCGATGCTGGTGCCGTCTTCTTCGTCTTCGATGCCCATCAGACGTTTCATGGGATGGTCGCGCTTCTGCTCCTCCACCTTGTTGTGGATGAGGTTCACGATCTCCTCACGGTGCTCATGCCAGAAGTCTCCGCCGAGGCTGAGCAGGCCCGCCGGCGCCTCGTCACGGATGCGTTGACACGCCGGACACAGCGCCGGGTGCGCGCCCTCGGGCACTTCGTCCCTCCATTGCCAGCGGCCACCACCGAAGACCACACCGCATTCGGTGCACACGGTGGGCTCCTTCGGCTTGTCCCGCGTCATGTAGGGATCCGTCACCGGATCCTCGATCAGCCGGTCACGTCGACCACGCTTCGTCACATCGCCGTCCTTGCCACTCATTGGAGCCTCCTTTGGGACACGACATCATGTCCATGATGCGGCCCGGGATCCCGGCGGGTCAAACGCAGGAACCAGGGCTGTCGAGGGTAATCGGTCATCGGCTCTGGATTCCTCCGGGCCGGCCGAGATTTGCCGAGAGATACGCAGCCGCCCCGTTCAGAGTCGAGAAGCAGTCGTAGTCCTGCTGAGGCACGTCGTAGCCCGTCTCGTTTTTCAACGCGAGCAGGAAGTTCAGGAAATCCATCGAATCGATCTCGGCCTCTTCGCGAAAATCCGAGTCCGGATCGATCTCGTCGATGTCGAGATCCGGCGCAATCGGTCCGTACAGGCGGGCGATCAGCGCCCTGGCTTCGTCATGAGTCATAGTTCCATCGGCGCCTGTAGGCGCTTGTCCAGCTCGTTGAGGAACCGCGCGCCGTGATAACCATCCGAGGCGCGATGGTCGCCAGCCAGCGTGGCCATGACGGTGGGTCGGATTGCGATGGCCCCACCCTCGGCAACGACGCGATCACGGATCCGGCCGAAACCGACGATCGCGAGCTGGGGCGGATAAATCACGGGTATCACGAAATCCACTCCCCTCTCTCCGAGGTTGGTGACACTGAAGGTGGCGGACGAGAGCTCCGATGCCCGCAATCTGCCGGTCCGGGCCCGGCCAGAGACGTCCTGAAGCGCCCCCATCAGCGCATCCAGAGGCCTTGTCTCGGCATTCAGCACCGCCGGAACGACGAGACCGTGCTTCTTGAGCGAAACCACGACCCCCAGGTGAATCTCGTGGCGCAGATCGGCGCCGCCCTCACCCCAGCAGCCGTTGAGCTCGGGAACGGCCCCGAGCGCAAGCACCACGGCCCGATACAGCAAGGCGGCGGGAATGAGCCGCGCCTCGACCGGGCGCCGGGCGTTCTCCTGCTCGAGCCACGCCATCGCCCGCGCCAGGCAGATCTCGGAGCCGAGATAGTAGTGCGGCGCCTCGCGCTTGGACCGCGTCATTGCAGCAGCGATTGCCCGCCGCATTTCCGCGACCGGTTCGTCCGACTCCGCCGCCGCCGCCGCCCTGACCTCCTCGCGCGAAGCGGCCGCTGCACGCTCGACATCGAGAAGGACGATCGCGCCGCCCGGGCCGCTCCCCGAGAGCCCTCCGGTGTCCACCCCGAGTTCGGTTGCACGTCGCCGCGCCAGCGGCGATATCCGCGAACGAACGGAGCCCGGGCGCACGGTCTCGGCGATGATCGCATGAGCCGGTCTATCGCCGGTCACGGGCCCCGAGCGGGCCGAGAGCGGCTCGGCGCGGCCGGGAGCCCCGCCCTCCGATCGCGTCGCCGCGGGCTCACCCGGGCGATGATAGAGCGCCAACGGCTCCCCGACGGCCAGCTCGACCCCCTCCGGCACGAGCAGTTCATCGATCACTCCATCCTCGAAGATCTCGACGTCGATGGCGCCCTTGGTGGTCTCGATCACGAGCACGATCTGATTGCGCTCGACGGCGTCGCCCGGTGCGATCAGCCACTCGGACACCTTCGCCGACTCCATGTCGGCGCCCAGCGACGGCATGCGGAACTCAGCCATGTTCGCCGAACAACGCCTTGGTACTGGCGACCACGTCCGCGACCTGGGGCAGGGCCGCCTGTTCCAGATGCCTCGCATAGGGCATCGGGACCTCGGCGCTGCACACGCGCGCCGGAGGCGCGTCCAGATCGTAGAAGGCCTGTTCGTTGATCCGGGCGATGATCTCGGCCGCCAGGCTTCCGCTTCGCCATGCTTCGTCCACGATCACGACGCGATGCGTCTTGCGCACCGACGTCATGATCGTCTCGTCGTCGAGCGGACGCAGCGTACGAAGATCGATCACCTCGGCCAGGATTCCTTCCGCGGCCAGCGCTTCAGCCGCCTCAATGGCCTTGTGAACCGTTCCACCGTAGGCGATCAGGGTGACGTCGGTACCTGCGCGCCGCACCGCGGCACGGTCGATGTCGACATCGCCCGCATCCACGGCCAGGTCGCCCTTGAGGTTGTAGAGCAGGCCGTGCTCGAAAATCAGAACAGGGTCCGGATCCCGCAGCGCGGTTCCGAGCATGCCCCGTGCATCCTCCAGAGTGGCGGGCGCGAGGATACGAATGCCCGGGATATGCGCATACCAGCCCTCCAGGCTGTGCGAGTGCTGGGCTGCGAGCTGACGCCCGGCGCCGGTGGCCATGCGGATCACCAGCGGCACGTTGATCTGCCCGCCCGACATATGCCGGATCGTCGCGGC
>JAUIAI010000501.1 GCA_030425615.1 Gammaproteobacteria bacterium | reverse complement strand
CTGCCGGCTGGTGTGCGAAGAAGCCTGGAGCGCTCGCTTGGACATGACTAAATGATCTATAAACAGTACACCGGACCATTTTGTGTCTTATTTATAGATCAGTCAATCCTTGAGCCGATTCACACGACGCCTGATCGGCATTCGTCACGCCGTCCTGGTATCCGTGCCGTCCGGTCCGCCGTACTCGAAGATGCGATAGGCATTGCCCTCCGCCAGCGGCATCGCGCTGCGAACGTCGCCGAGGGTCACAAGGGCGCGGCCTTCCACTCCGGGGCCGGCTCGGCCGGGTCGGGCGTGAGCCCGGCTGCGCGCACGCCGGCAATGGCCGCGAACTCGTCGCAGTCCGACGCGTCGCCGGAGACGCCGACGGCGCCGATGGCCACGCCGTCACCGTTCAGGATCAGCACTCCGCCGGGAACCGCGATGAAGCGGCCGTCGGTGGCCGAGCCAAGCGCAGCCTGGAAGGCCACGCGCTGGGCGAGGCGGTCGCGCAGCAGCCGTCCGGACACTCCCATGCCGAGCGCGGCCGACGCTTTGCCTAGCGCGATCTCGAAGCGCGCGGTGCCGCAGCCGTCTTCGCGCTGAAAACACACGAGTTGCCCGCCGGCATCCAGGACGACCACCGCCAGGGGCAGAAGCGACTCGCCGCGCGCAGCCGACAGCGTGGCCGATGCAATGGCGTTGGCCTGTTCGAGAGTGAGACTGGACGCCACGGAAATCAGCGTTCTTTCGGTCATGTCGCGCTCCGGTTCGGATTCTTTGGAGGGCGCAGTATGCCAGCGCACGCGGGTCGGTCTGCGGCACCGGACCTGGACGGCCGGCGTCCGGATTCCCGAGGCGCGAATCCCGTTGCGCGGCACCGGGCGGAGGAGTAATCTCGCTTGCCCTGTTCGAGCCGGGAGGGAATCCGGGTTCGAGCAAGGCCCGCCGCAGGCCATCCACGGCCGCCTCACCCGCGCCCGCGTCTTGCACCCTTCGACGGACGTTCGTTACTGCCTCCGATCCCGGGGGCGATCGAGGGTCTAATCCATGTCACACAGCATCGCACTCGTCGCAGGTCTGGCGTCGCTCGCCATGATGTGCTTCATCTACTTCCTCGTCATCCGCTCCTCGGGCAGGGGCTGGCTGCGAAACGAAGCCGTCGAAATGATTCTCGTACCGGTGATCATCGGTCTGTTCGTCCTCGCTGCGGCCGAGGGCATCGGAGGGCTGTCGGCGCTGCTGGCGGGCGAACTGTCGTGGGGGGCCGTCCTCGCGGCGGGCGCTGATCTGATCGGCCTGGCCGGCGCGGTGCTCACCGTGGTGGTGTTCGGCATGCTGACCCTGGCGATCCGGCGGCGCGACCGCGGCCCGGGCAACGTGACCCCGCTGACGCCGCGCCCGGTGAACTCCGGCCACAAGCCCGAGGCGTTCAGGAAAGCCGCCTGAATCCGGCCCGGGTGACCGCCCGGGCCCCCGCCCGCCGCACCGTGCCCGACCGGAGCGACGGACTCAGAACTCCACGACCGAGCGGATCGACTCCCCGGCGTGCATGAGATCGAACGCTTCGTTGATGCGCTCGAGCGGCAGCTTGTTGGTGATGAGATCGTCGATGTTGATCTTGCCTTCCATGTACCAGTCGACGATCTTCGGCACATCGGTGCGCCCGCGTGCGCCGCCGAAGGCCGTGCCCTTCCAGGTGCGGCCGGTGACGAGCTGGAACGGGCGGGTGGCGATCTCCTGGCCCGATCCGGCCACGCCGATGATCACCGAGGTGCCCCAGCCGCGGTGGCAGCATTCGAGGGCCTGACGCATGACGTCCACGTTGCCGATGCACTCGAAGCTGTAATCCGCACCGCCGTCGGTGAGATT
Source organism: Gammaproteobacteria bacterium (assembly GCA_030425615.1). Classification (GTDB taxonomy): domain Bacteria; phylum Pseudomonadota; class Gammaproteobacteria; order Burkholderiales; family Burkholderiaceae_E; genus JAUIAI01. The sequence continues at coordinate 1,698 of JAUIAI010000501.1, read as the reverse complement.
CACCAGGTAGGGCACCAGGTCGTCGACCTCTTTCGGGTTCACGAAGTGGGTCATGCCGAATTTCTCGGCCAGTTCGCGCCGCCCGGGGTTCAGGTCCACCCCGACGATCTTGTCGGCGCCGGCCATGCGCGCGCCCTGCACCACGTTCAGGCCGATGCCGCCCAGGCCGAACACCACGACGTTGTCACCAGGCTTCACCTTGGCCGTGTTGATCACCGCGCCGATGCCGGTGGTGACGCCGCAGCCGATGTAGCAGACCTTGTCGAACGGAGCGTCCTCGCGGATCTTCGCGACGGCGATCTCGGGCAACACGGTGTAGTTCGCGAACGTCGAGCAGCCCATGTAGTGGTGGATCTTCTCGCCGTTGATCGAGAACCGGCTGGTGCCGTCGGGCATGACACCCTGACCCTGGGTGCCCCGGATGGCCGTGCAGAGATTCGATTTCTGTGACAGGCAGGTCTTGCAGCCCCGGCACTCGGGCGTATAGAGCGGAATCACGTGGTCGCCGGGTTTCACGGAAGTGACGCCCGTGCCCACCTCGACCACCACGCCGGCCCCCTCGTGGCCGAAGATGGCGGGGAAAAGGCCCTCCGGGTCACCGCCGGAGCGCGTGAACTCATCGGTGTGGCACACGCCGGTGGCCTTGATCTCGACCAGTACCTCGAAGGGCTTGGGGCCTTCGAGCTGCACTGTCTCGACGACCAGGGGATCTCCGGCCTTGTAGGCGACCGCTGCTCGAACGTCCATGATTCCTCTCCTTGTCGGGTGTTGGGCCGCGCCGGCATCGTTGGCAGCTCGGGCCGGGCTCGCCGCGTCGTCGTCCGATGATAGCGTCCGGGCACGATCGAGCCGCACACCGGGTTCCGCGCCGCGCCGGGAACCTGCCGCCGGGCGGCGCCGTCGGCGGCTACACTGAGGGCTTTGCCGAACAACGCGTCGTGACGCAGGCTCGACCGCCCACCGCGAAAGCGCCGGGCCCGCCGACGGGCACGCGCGCAAGGAGACCCTTCATGCCCTACGAACTCGTCGAATTCGAGGTCCGCAACCACGTCGCCTGGATCACCATCGACCGGCCCAAGGCGTTCAACGCGCTGGACCTGAAGACCATGCAGGAGCTGTTCGACATCGCCAACCGCTGCGGCGGTGATCCGGCGGTGCGTGCGGCGGTGCTCACCGGCCGTGGTGAGAAGGCGTTCTGCGCCGGCGGCGACGTGGCAGCCTTCGCCTCCGATCCCGACAACGTCCAGGCGCTGCTCAAGGATGACCGCCTATCTGCACATGGCGATCTCGCGCTTCGCGCGCATGCCGGCGCCCCTGATCGGCGCGATCAACGGCGTGGCCGCCGGCGCCGGGCTGAGCATAAGCGCCTGCTGCGATCTCGCCATCGCCGCGGACCACGCCAAGTTCACCAGCGCCTACACCCAGATCGGTCTGAGCCCGGACGGCAGCGGCACCTGGTTCCTGTCGCGCATCATCGGCATCCGCCGCTGCCACGAATTGTTCATGACCAACCGCGTGCTCACCGCCCAGGAGGCGCTCGACTGGGGGCTGGTGAACCAGGTGGTGCCCGGCGCGCAGCTCATGGACACGGTCACCGAGCTGGCCGAGCGGCTGGCCGCCGGCCCCACGCTCGCGCACCGCAACATCAAGAAGCTCGTGCAGATGTCGCTGAACGATTCGCTGGATTCGCAGATGGAA
>JAUIAI010000500.1 GCA_030425615.1 Gammaproteobacteria bacterium | reverse complement strand
AGAGCACCTTGCTGAACAAAGTCTCGATATTGGCCACCCCGGCGGTGATGATGCCCTTGACCCAGACATGGCTGGGTGGGTTGTCGATGAAGCGACCGGTCCAGTCGCCCGCTCGCGAAATGATGATCCGGTAATCGCTGGTGCCCGGCCTCGGTACGTTCGCGAACGAATGCCACTCCGCAAGCGGATCCAGGCTGATGGCCGTCGTCGACCCGGGAAAGGCGCGCCGCCCGTCGCGAAACGTCACGATCGCCGCGTGCGACGAGGTCACTTCGACGTCTATGGGGACCCGCTTCAGACGCCACCACGGCGAGATCACGCTCACGGTGATGACCAGAAGGAGCCAGAACGCGGCGGTTCCGAGGAGCGCCTCGCCATAAGGCTCAGACTGGCGCTGGTCTTCGACGAAGAGGAGGGTCTGCAGCCAGACCAGGAGCAGAGCCGTCCAGCCACAGAACCGGTGGACCAGTTCGAAGCTGTTGTGCCAGCGCCGCCGGAAGGCCGGCTGCGCCGCGATCACGATCAACACCAGAAGCATCACCAGCGCACCGCTGATCGCAGCCACGCCTGCCGATGCGCCGGCCAATCCCTGGTGCAGATGACCGGCCTGAGTGCCCGCAAACAGAGCGGCCCAGATCGTTCCTGCCACCGCACCGCCACTGTGCAGACCACCGAAGTGGAACACCTTGCCCAGGTTCCATCGGACTGCAAGAGGTAGCCAGACCGGCCCGCGCGTGGCCAGCCAGAAGAGCGCATTGACCACGCGTTGCTGACGAACGAGGATCGAGAGCCCCAGGTTGACCAGCGCGGCATCGGCCAGCCACCGCAGGGTCGGATTCTCCGCTGCCCACCAGGCGCCCGCGCTCAGGGCCCATCCGAGCAGTCCGAGATTGACGGCCCACACCAGTACCACGAGACGGTTGTAATGCTGAAACACGGGATGGCGCCAGATCCAGGCGGCCCGGCTCCTGGGTCGGGGAACCCGGATGATCCGCCGCCGGGCAACCGGCGGACTGTCGGCGTCCGAACCTTCTTTCCGTTTGGCGCGAAGTTCGATGACCTCGGTCGATGACCCGACTTCGTCGCGCTTCTCGCGCAACCGTCGCTCGGAGGCTCGGGTCACCAGCGTCGGGAACGATGCACTGGCTGCCTGCGTCATGACGCGAACTCCGACGCATGACCGCCCATCGCCGCTTCGGCCTGCAATCGCAGATTCCGCTTGTCGATCTTGCCGCGGTCCGTCATGGGGAAACGATCGACGACGAAGACTTTCGCGGGAACGCAGTAGTAGGGCAGCACCGCTCGAACGTTGTCCTGCGCAGCCTCGCAATCGATCGACGACCGAGGTCTCGACGGGCGGACGAACGAAACCAGGGTCCGATCGTCGAACTTCAGGGTCACGGCCTGGGCGCACCCGGGTGTTCGTTCGAGCAGGGCGGACACGGAATCCAGTTCCACGCGGAAACCACGAACCTTGACCTGATCGTCGACCCGGCCGAGATGCTCGAGTTCACCGTTGGACGTCCAGCGGCCACGATCCCGGGTACGGAACATCATGTTCCCGCCCCCCAGGAACGGGTCGGGTCGGTATCGCTCACGCGTGAGCGTTTCGTTGCCGATGTAGCCGCGCGAAACGCAAACGCCGCCGGCCCACATTTCGCCGACTTCGCCAGGCGCGCAGGGACGCATCTGGTCGTCGAGGACGTAGACCGTGTTGTTGGGCGTGGGCTTGCCGATGTTCAAAGGCGTGCCGGCCTGATGTTCGTGCATCGTGTTGACGATCGTCACCTCGGTGGGGCCGCATGCGTTGTAGAACCTGCAGCGCGCCGCCCAGGCATCGGCCAGGGCCTGCGGGCAGGGTTCGCCGGCCACGGCGACCACCTTGATGCGCGCACATCGCGCCGGGTCTATACGCGCGAGTACCGACGGCGTGGCGATGATCGCGTCCACCGTTTCGGCCACGGCCTGGAAGTCGCTGCCGCGGATCACCAGGGTCGCGCCGTGCGAAAGAGCACCCAGCACCTCCCAGGCCGCCATGTCGAACGCGATGTTCAGAAGCTGAGCGACGCGCATACCCGGTTGAAGGCCCAGGTCGCCCGGCCTCGTGAGAACGATGTTGGCCACGTTCCGGTGCGTGACCATCACCCCGTTGGGGCGCCCCGTGGTTCCGGAGGTGAACAAGACGAAACAGAGGTCCTCCGGCCGTACCGGGCGATCACTGACGAATGCCTCGGACTCACCCGGATCAACGAGTGTCGGACTGAGTGCTTCGTCGATGTCGACCACCGGGACGGTCAGCGGCGGCAGTTCCGCACGCAAGCCGGAAAGCGTCAGGACGGCGCTCACTCCGGCCTGTTCGGCGACATCGGCCATTTGCGGCGCCGGCGCGATACCGACGCATTGCGGCACATAGGCCGCGCCCAGTTTGAGAACGGCGATCATTCCGATCACCATTTCGAGACTGCGCTGGACATACAGGCCGACCCGTCCGCCGGGCCGGACCCCCAGGTGCCGCAGATGCCGGGCGAGGCGATTGGCCCGTGCATTCAGCTCACGATAGGTGATGCTTCGCCCGAGGTGCTCCACGGCGATGGCTTCGGGCTGACGCGCCGCCCAGGCCTCGAACGCCTCGTGCAGACAGCAGTGGCTCGGCTCCACCGCGGGGCCCAGCGCCCAGGGTCCGAGTGGAATGCGCTGCTCGATCACCGCCCGCGACGGCAACTCCTTCCCGGGTTTCGATGGCGGGAAGGGCTGGCGAAGAATCAGCGCAGCCGCGTGAGCGGCTGGACTGGCGGAGTCGGCAACCGGCGTGTCGCTGGTGAGGACGGCGGTATTCATGGAGCAGCTCCTCGATCGTGGGTCCGAATTCGGGACCCTGTTGATGTCGAGGTGTGAGTTAACCGGCGCTGCTGACTGAATTCCTCACCAAACGTTCACGCGAACATCGAGCCTTCTAACCGCAGGCGCCCACGAACCCGCACTGCGTGCAGTATTCGCAGCCGTCTTTCCTGATCACGGCGTGGGCACCGCAGTCGGGACACTTGTCACCGGTCATCGTTCCCGGCATGGCGAGGGGCGCGGCGGGGCTCGGCGCACTCACGTCCGGCAACGGCAGGGTGAGCTGATCAGACTGCTCCCGCCTGGCCCGAAGCTCGAGCATGTTCTGCACCGCCCAGGCGATGGCGGCGACCTCGGAGTCGTGCCAGAGCGGCACCTGGGTGCCGTCCTCGCGCACCTTGTGGCCGTAGCGCACGGGCCCGCGATCCCAGGCGACCTTGCGCATGTCGGAGAGCGCGCGCTCCAGGAATCCACCGCGCGCGGCGAGCGACAGCAGCCGCATGCTGGAGGTGATCCACTGCTGCGATTCACCGCTCTGTCCCACGGGCATGAAAAATTCGATGGCGCGATCCACTGTGCCCTTGCCGTCGGCGCGCGGCACCGGCAGGAACGAGACGACGAGGTAGAGCGACTTGTGGCCCTCGCTGGTCCAGTACTCGATCTTCTCGGCCATGGCGTCCAATGCCCCCGGAGGCCGGCGCTCGATCACCGTACGCATGGGATCC
>JAUIAI010000499.1 GCA_030425615.1 Gammaproteobacteria bacterium | reverse complement strand
GGCTGGTGTTGTACAAACGGCTGGCGAACTGCCGTGACGACGACGAGCTGATCCTGCTGCGCGAAGAACTCATCGACCGGTTCGGCCGTCTGCCCGAGCCGGCCACGGCGCTCGTCGAGACACACCGCCTGCGCGTGCTGAGTTCACCTCTGGGCATCTCGCAAATCGATGCGGCCGAATCGGTCGTCATCGTGCATTTCGTGCCGCGACCACCGATCGAACCGGCAGCCATCATCGCCTTCATGCAGTCGCGCCGCGATACCCGGCTGGCCGGCGAGGACAGACTCCGCATCGAGGTCGAGAGCAAGAACCTGGAGCAGCGACTGCAGCGCATCCGCGAAATCCTGGCCTCTCTGCGGCGGCACGCCGAGAAGGCCTCGAAATGACCCGTCTGGTCGTACAGCACCCGCAGCTGACCGATCTGACCGTCAAGGTCTTCGAAGCGGCGGTGGGAGCGCCGCCGCAGCGACGCTGGTCCGGCGGCGCCGACTGGCTGGAAGTCGACGTGGACGGCGAGCAGGTCACCACCCTTGCCGAGATCCATCGGGTCGATGCCGAGATCTGCCCCCCCGCCGATCGACTGTCGGATTACGGTCTGCTGGCCTTCGACATGGATTTGACGCTCATCGACATCGAATGCATCGACGAACTCGCCAAGATGGCCGGCCAGGGCGAGGCCGTCGCGAGGATCACCGAGGCGGCCATGAGGGGTGAGATCACGAGCTTCGCCGACAGCCTTCGCGCCCGGCTGGCGCTCCTCGCGGGGACGCCGGCCGCCCTGCTCGAGCGGGTATACCACGAGCGCTTGCACCTGAATCCCGGCGCCGAACGCCTGATCGAGCTCGCCCGTGCAGCCGGCCTGCGCCTGCTGTTGGTCTCGGGCGGATTCACCTTCTACACGGAACGTCTTCGGGAGCGACTGGGCCTGGACATGGCAGAGGCCAACGAACTGGTGATCGAGAACGGCAGACTGACCGGCGAAGTCCACGGACCCATCCTCGATGCCGAGGCCAAACGTGCGCACCTGCTGGCCGCCTGCAGTCGCCTCGGGATTCCACCGACAGCCGCGATCGCCATCGGAGACGGTGCCAACGACCTGCTGATGATGGGCGAGGCGGGCGTATCGGTGGCGTATCACGCCAAGCCGATCGTCCGCTCCGAGACGACCCACGCCGTCTCGTACTGCGGGCTCGACGCGGTCCTCAACTTCTTCGTCGACACCGCGCCGGAACCGCTCACCGCCGGTTGAGACGATTCGCTCCCGGCCGGCCCGTCATGACGGTTCGGCGACCGACGGCAGGCCCGCGAGTGCCATCGCAAGCTCCGACTCGTCGTAAGACTGATCCGTGAGCTTGCCGGCGGCGAAGTCCATGTAGGCCTGCATATCGAAGTGGCCATGACCGCAGAGGTTGAACAGGATGGTCTCCGAACGGCCCTCGCGCTTGCACCTCAACGCCTCTTCGATGGCGCCCTTCACCGCGTGGTTCGCTTCCGGCGCAGGAACGATCCCCTCCGACCGGGCGAACAGCACACCGGCGGCAAAGCAGTCGGTCTGATGGTAGGCCACCGCCTCGATCAGATCGAGTTCCTTCAGGTGTGAAACGAGCGGTGCCATGCCGTGATAGCGCAGCCCGCCGGCGTGAAACCCCGGAGGTGTGAAGCTCGATCCGAGGGTGTGCATCTTGGTCAGCGGTGTCGTCTTCGCGGTGTCGCCGAAGTCATAGGCATAGCGACCGCGCGTCAGCGACGGACAGGCCGCCGGCTCGACGGCGACGATCCGGCTGCGCTCGCCACCGCGCAGCCCGTGACCGATGAAGGGAAAGGCGATGCCCGCGAAGTTCGACCCACCCCCGGTGCATCCCACCACCACGTCCGGCCACGCATCGGCCATTCGCATCTGTTCCATGGCCTCGATGCCGATCACGGACTGGTGCACCAGCACGTGATTGAGGACCGACCCCAACGCGTACTTGGTATCGTCACGGCTTGCGGCGATCTCGACCGCCTCGGCGACCGCCGGCAGGTAGCGGCTGGTCCGCACGATGCGCCGGCACGCGGCCTCGACCACGTCGGCGGGCGCTTCCTCGGCCGCGCGCGCAGCCGGGGTCAACCAGCCCACGCGATCGACGCCGCGCGCGGTGCCGATGTCTTCGAGCTCGGGATTCTCGAGCCCCCCACCGGCGGTATCCGGCGCCGCGACGGCGCAGACGACCGCGACGTGCAGGTGGTCCGCGAGGAACGACAGCTCCTTGAGGGCGGCGCCCATCGGCTCGTCGGCGCCGCGGACGACGGCCTGCAGGTAGTCGACCGCCAGCACCTCGGCGCGGAAGGGCATGCGCACGAGACGGTCCGTGAGCGAGCGCGCCGAGAAGCCGCGCGCGGGGAGCACATCGAACGGCAGCGCGGCCAGGCGCTCCCGCGCGGCGTGCAGGCGCGCGAGGGTCGCCTCATCGAAGGCCGGCGCGTCCTTCCCGGCCGTCGGCTCGCTCCCCGGGTCGGGCAGCGTGCGCACGTCGACGCCGGCCGTGCGCGCGAGCAGGCGCAGGGCCAGGCGCTCGGGGGCCAGCTCGTAGGTCGCGTAGACGACCCGGCGCCCGCGCGCCGCGGCGCTCTGCAGCAGGCAGAGCAGGAACGCCGTCTTGCCGGCGCCGGACGGACCGCCCCAGACGTGCAGGTGCCCGGCGGGCAGGTCCGCCCCGAGGTCGTGCACGAGGGTGGCGTCCTCGCCGCAGCACGCCTCGAGGTCCTCCCGCAGCGTGCGCGTCCTGGTGTCCGCGGGGGATGCGCCCGGGGGCGCTGCGTCGCCCTCGGGCAGCGGGGGAATGGGAATCGAAGCGAGGAGATCCGCGAGGTGGAGCATCGCGGCCCATGCTCGCGGGCGGGGGGGACAATGGGCCTCGCGTGGACGGCGAGGCGGCGGGTCAGGCCGCTTCCTCGGCGGCCTGCGTCTCGCAGGCACGCGGCAGCACGAGCGCGAACGTCGCGCCCTCGCCGACGGGGCTCTCGCAGGTCAGGTGACCGCCCGCGGCGCGCGCGATCTCGCGCGCGACGTGCAGGCCGAGTCCGGTGCCCTGGCCCGGGCCCTTCGTCGTGTAGAAGGGATCGAACATGCGCTCGCGCACCTCGGGCGCGACGCCCGGTCCGTCATCGCGCACGACGAACCGCACCGCATCTTCGTCCGTCTCGACGGTCAGCGCCACGCGACCCTCCGCACCGGCGGCCTCGCGCGCGTTGGCCACGAGGGTCGCGAGCGCATGCACGAGCCGCGCGGGATCGCCGCGCACGACGGGCGCCTCCGCGGCGGCGCCGGGCACGTCGACCCCCTCGAAGGCCGCGCCCATGAGCCGGCGGGTGCCGGCGACGATGTCCGAGGTGGAGACCAACGCCTGCTGCGCGCTGCCGCGACGACCGCACTGGCCGATCGCGGCGACGACCTGCGCCACGCGGCCCGACTCGTGGCGCACGTCGCCGAGCAGCGCGGTCAGCTCCTCGCGGGTGGAGGGCTCGAGATCGGCGAGATCGGCGAGCAGCACGTCTCCGTCCCGCGTGCACTCGCGCAGGGCCGC
>JAUIAI010000498.1 GCA_030425615.1 Gammaproteobacteria bacterium | reverse complement strand
CAGGATCCGGACGTGCTCGACACCTGGTTCTCGAGCGGCCTCTGGCCGTTCTCGACCCTCGGGTGGCCCGACCAGACCGACGACCTCAAGACGTTCTACCCCACGTCGGTCATGGAGACCGGCCACGACATCATCTTCTTCTGGGTCGCGCGGATGGTCATGATGACCTGTGCGTTCACGGACCGCGTGCCCTTCCACGACGTCTACGTGCACGCGCTGGTCCGCGATGGCGAGGGTCAGAAGATGTCGAAGTCCAAGGGCAACACGCTCGACCCCCTGGACCTCATCGACGGTATCGATCTCGACACCCTGCTCGCCAAGCGGACCACGGGCCTCATGAATCCACGCCAGGCGGAGACGATCGCCAGACGCACGAAGAAGGAGTTCCCGGACGGCATCCCGGCCTACGGCGCCGACGCCCTTCGTTTCACGTTCGCGTCGATGGCCACGCCCGGGCGCGACATCAATTTCGATCTCGCCCGGTGCGAGGGCTACCGCAATTTCTGCAACAAGCTCTGGAATGCGACCCGCTTCGTGCTGATGAACTGCGTGGGTCGCGACTGCGGGCTCGATTCCCACACGGCCGCCCAGTGCGCGCCGGGCGGGTATCTGGACTTTTCTCAGGCCGACCGCTGGATCAACTCGCTGCTTCAGCGCGTGGAGGCGGACGTCGAGCGGCACCTGGGCGAGTACCGGTTCGATCTGGCCGCGAGGTCGATCTATGAATTCGTCTGGAACGAGTACTGCGACTGGTATCTGGAACTCGCCAAGGTGCAACTCGGCGGCGACGACGAGGCGCGCCAGCGCGCCACGCGCCGCACGCTGATCCGGGTCCTCGAGACGCTGCTGCGCCTTGCGCATCCCATCGTGCCGTTCATCACGGAGGCCCTCTGGCAACAGGTGGCTCCGCTTGCCCGTCGCTACGGGGAGCGAGGCGACCAGACCCTGTCCGGCGAGGCGCTCGCCCGGGCCGTTGCCGAGGGTCGCTTCTCCATCATGACCCAACGCTATCCTTCCAGCGAGCCAGGCAAGATCGACGAGTCCGCCGAGCAATGGATCGCGGGCCTGCGGCAATGGGTGGACGCCTGCCGGGCGCTTCGCGGCGAAATGGGAATCGCACCGGGTCAGCGACTGCCGCTCATGGTGGCCGCCGATGCCGACCGCGTCGCCGGATACGCGCCGTACCTGGCCGCGCTCGCCAGACTGTCGTCGGTCGAAGCGGCCGACGAACTGCCGGCCGATGCGCTGGCCCCCGTTCAGATCGTGGACGACGCGCGCCTCATGCTGATGGTCGAGATCGACCGCGACGCCGAGCGGGAGCGGCTCGGCCGCGAAGTGGATCGCGTTTCCGGCGAGATCCGCAAGTGCGAAGGCAAGCTGGGCAATGCGAAGTTCGTCGAACGTGCGCCGCAGGCCGTGGTCGAACAGGAGCGCGAGCGGCTCGCGCAGTTCCGGAGCACGCTCGCCCGCCTGAAGGAACAGCTGGCCCGACTGGCTGCCTGATCCGCGCGGCTTGCCCGGCGCGGCAGAGGGAGCCGTGCCGGGTGGCCGCGAATCAGACGCAGTCGTCGTCGAACTTCACCTCGAGGGCACGCAACACCGTGCCCTGGGCGTCAGTCGTCGGCATGCCGTCGACCTCCACGCAGCTGCCCAGCCCGAGGTCCGACACGCTGCCTCGATCGAACACCACACCGTCTGCGGAAGCGTCGATCCGCGTGTTCCTCACGGTGAAGGAAGCGAGCGACGTGAACGCCGTGACCCGGCCGTGGATCTCGAACGAGCCGCTCGAAGAGCTTCCGGACGAGCCCCCCGATCCGGAACCGTCTGAGGATTCGAACTCCAGCCGCGTGGCCACCAGGCGGCCGTCCTGCAACGTCCCTTCGACCTCGACCAGCGCACCGTCGACGAGATCCGCAACGGTTCCGTCGTCGATCGTCGCATTGAGCGCATCGACCGGCAACCCGTTGACCCGGAACTCGGCGCGCGAGACGAATCCGCTGATCAGGCCCTCGAGCTCGACGCGGGATCCCGAACCGACTGATGCGGCGAGGTCGTCGCTGAGCCGTACGCTCGTCGCGACCAGGATCCCACCGGCCGGGGCGCTCGATGCATAGACCCGGACCGACTGTCCGATTGCGAAGCCCGCGGGCAGTGATGCGCCCGAATAATCGACCGTGGTGGACCCCATCGAAAACCGCTGCTGTACGGAATCGAGGGCGGTGACGACGCCTCTGAGCTTGTAGTCGTCCGGTGTCTTGCGCTCGATGCGCGTGGCCGTGAACTCGCCCGTGCCCGCATCGAAGTAAGCGTAGACCTCGACGAAGTCACCGGCCACGAGCGTCCCGAACCCGTCGCGCACGGTCAGAGCATTCAAGCGTACCGTGCGCCCCGCCACCACGACCTGATCTGCGGTGACGCTGTCGACGAATCCCTTCAGTTCGCTGAACACCGTGATGGCGTTCGCGGCACCTGTGCCCGCCACGGCGTTGGCCGCGCCGCTGACCTGCACCATCATGCCCAGCCGCAGCTCGCCGGCGGCAATGGTCCGGCCACTGTCGTCGACTATCGTGGCCGCGCTGTCGTCGTATCGGATCCCGTTGACGATGATGGAACCGAATCCGGAGATCGGTCCGAAGGAAAGCGCGGGTTCGTTCGTGCCGGTTCCACCGCTGCCGGGGGCCAGCACCCCGCCGCCACCGCCGCATGCGGCCAGGATCACCGCCGTCGCCGCAACGGCGGCGCCTGTCAGACGGCGGTGTCGCGTGCCGGGGCGGTTTCGGGGATTCGGATTCATGTTCACTCCTCGGGTTCTGAATGGGTATACATACCGACACGGACCCGATGTGCGGGGGCGCCGGCGGACTCGACCGAAGAATCGGTCAGTGACTCGATGACCTGCACCAGTTCCTGCATGGCGCGGTCCCAGATAACGCGCGCGGCGGCGTCGACCGCCTCGACCGCCTGCGCGCTCAGACCGTGCTCGAACACACTCTGCTCCAGCCGCCTGGGGCCACGGCCGAGAACATTGGCGACCGCCGTGCTCAAGTGAGCGCCCGTGTTGTCGGCTAGAAGACCCAGCAGTTCGCTGCGCTCGAGCAAGGGCACGAAACCGCCCGGCGTGAGCCGGACGCTGTGCGCGTCATCTTCACTCTCGGCAAGACCCAGCCGCCTCAGTTCCTCGAAAACGCTGCGCGGATGCGCATCCGTGCTGACTTCCCTGGCCAGTCGCTCGAAGCTCGGACCGTCATCGTCGCGGCGCATGGGCAGGGAGAGATCCTTGGCGGCATGGCGGTATTGAGGTGAGGTCGTCCAACGGGTGTAGACCTCGGCCGCGACCGAACGTGCCGCACGCCGGCCCGCCGATGCGCCCGGGGGCTGGAGGAGACGGCGGACATCCTTGCGGTGTACGCCCGTGCCCAGACTCACCCGACTCTGGTTCGGCTCGGTGCCGGCGTGGCGCAACTCCTCGACACCGGCCTGAACGAAGGCTGCCTTGAGCAATTCTTCCGCCTGGCCGAACTTGACGCCGTGCGCGATGAACAAGCGGGCCAGTGGCAGCAGGAGCCTGGCCGCCGCGGCT
>JAUIAI010000497.1 GCA_030425615.1 Gammaproteobacteria bacterium | reverse complement strand
TCCTTCCTCGCGCTGTTCGTCGTGCTGCGCGAGGACTGCCCGCTCGACGACGGGCTGCGCGCGCGGATCGCGGTCGCGATCCGGCAGGCGGCCTCGCCGCGCCACGTGCCCGACGACATCTTCGTGGCGCCAGGGATTCCGCGCACCCTCACGGGAAAGAAGATGGAGGTCCCGGTGCGCAGGCTGCTGCTGGGCATGCCGCGCGAGAAGGTTGCGAGCCCGGACGCGATGGCCAACCCGGAATCCCTGGACTACTACGAAGACATGGCCCGCGTACTCGCCGAACGGCTCGGCACGGCGTGAACGGTCCTTGGCACGCTGACCATCACTCCTTTGCGATCGCCTCCAGTGCGATGTCGATCCGGACTTCGTCCCCGACGTGCGGCGCGTACTTGCCCGCATTGAAGTCCGAGCGCTTCACGTCGGTGTAGGCGTTGGCACCGATCGCGGGCCGCTTGACCATGGGGTGCGGCATCGCCTTGAAGCTGGTGACGGTGAGGGTCACGGGCCTGGTGATCCCCTTCATGGTCATCTCGCCGTCGATCCGCACCGGCTTGTCGCCCTCGAACACGACATTGGTCGACTTGAACGTGGCCGTCGGGTGGTTTGCGGTGTCGAAGAAGGCCTCGCCCTGCAGGTGGCCGTTGAACGTGTCCGAACCGGTGTTCACCTGCTTGAGATCGATGACGATCTCGATGCTGGCGGTCCTGGCCTCGGGGTCGTAGACCACCGTGCCGGTCGTCCCCTCGAAGCTGCTCAGCTGGGTGGAATAGCCGAAGTGCGAGTAAGAGAACCGCGGAAAGGTGTGATTGGGATCGACCGCGTAGGTGAGCGGCTCGGCCAGCGCGGTGCCGGCGATTCCGAGAGTCAGGGCAGTGGCGATCGACAGTCTGCTGAGGGTTTTCATGGTGTCTCCATCGACGAAAAAACGCTGAATTGACCTGGGCCGGATACTGCCATGCCGCGAACGTAGGCGCGAACCTCGGGCCGCGGCCTGAAGTCCTTTGGGGCCTCGAAGGTCGAAGCTCCCGGCGGATCGCGCGGTCCGTCCGGTTTCTCCGGCATCATTCGCCCGGCGACAGCAACGGAAAGACAACATGGCCCACACGTCGAATCCGACCATACCGGTCACCGAGGTTCCGGTCTACGACCCCGACATCTTCGACGACGCGGCCATACGCGACCCGTTTCCCCACTACGAGGCGATCCGCGAACTCGGTCCGGTGGTCAGGCTCGCCGCCCAGGGGATCTACGCCGTCGGCCGCTACGCCGAGGTCACGCGGGTCCTGCGCGATCCGGCCACCTTCGTCTCCAGCAGAGGCCTTTCCTTACAGCAGAAGGTCAACGACATTCTGGTGGGCAGCACGCTGAACTCCGACCCGCCCGAGCACGATGCGACCCGTGCCGTCACGGGCGCGCCCCTGCTGCCGGGCGCGCTGGTCGAACACGCGCCCCGCATCGAGGCCGCGGCCGAACGGCTGATCGATGCGCTGGTCGCCCGGCGCGAATTCGACGCGGTCACGGACCTCGCCACCTACCTGCCGGTGACCATCGTCGCCGAACTCGTCGGACTGCCCGATGCCGGGCGCGATCGCCTGCTCTCCTGGGCCTCGGCCACCTTCAACCTGTTCGGACCGGACAACGAGCGCGCCCGCGCGGCATTCGCCGACCTGGAATCCCTGCGGGACTTTCTGCGGGTCCACGGTCAGCCGGACGAGCTGAAGCCGGGGGGCTGGGCCCGGCGCATCTTCGAGGTCGGGCCGCAGCGCGGCATCCCGCCCGAGACCTGCGCACAGCTCATGCGCGACTACATCAATCCGAGTCTGGACACCACCATCTCGGCCACGGGTCAGGCGATCTGGTTCTTCGCGCAGAACCCCGATCAGTGGGATCTCTTGCGCGCGGAGCCGGCGCTCGTGGACAACGCCATCGAAGAGGTGGTCCGCCTGGCCACGCCCATCCGCGCCTTCTCGCGCTTCGCGGTCCGCGACGCCGACGTCGGCGGCACCACGGTTCCGGCGGGCTCGCGCGTCCTGGTGATCTACGCATCCGCCAACCGGGATCCCCGCAAGTACGCCGACCCCGATGCGTTCGACGTGCGCCGCGACGTGCACGACCACGTGGGCTTCGGGCACGGCGTGCACATGTGCATGGGCATGCACCTCGCGCGGCTCGAGATGCGCTGTCTGCTGCACGCACTGGCACGCCGGGTGGAGCGTTTCGAGATCGTCGGCGGGCATTCCGTCGCGATGAACAATACGATCCGGGCGCTGGCGACCCTGCCGGTCCGCGTGAAGACCGCCGAACCGTCCGAAACGACCCGGGTCCGCGTCACGACCGACGCCCCGCCGCCGCATTGGACCGAGGCCGTCGTGGCCGGGCGGCGCATGCTTGCGCACGGCATCGTCGAACTAGTGCTGGAACCGGCTTCCGGGGGTGACCTGCCTCCGTTCACGGCCGGCGCCCACATCGACCTGGAGGTGGCGCCCGGCCTCGTGCGGCAGTACTCGCTCACCGGAGACCCCGCCGTGACGGGCCGCTACCGACTCGGCATCCTGCGCGAGGCCGATGGCCAGGCTTCACCCCGGGTCCACGACACCCTCGACATCGGCAGCCGGGTGCGCATCAGCCGGCCTCGCAACCACTTTGCCCTGAACGAGAACGCCGGGCGTTCGCTGCTGTTCGCCGGCGGCATCGGGATCACGCCCCTGCTCGCGATGGCGTACCGGCTGAAGGCCATCGGGCGGCCCTTTCATCTGTACGTGCGCGTCCGCGAGACCGGCGCGCTGCCGTTCGCCGACGAACTCGCCGCGCTGGCCCCCGATATCACGGTGTCCTGCAGTGTCGAGTCACCGAGCGGCAGCTTCGGCTACGACACCGTCCTGGCCGGGTCGGGAAGCGACGACCACCTCTACGTCTGCGGCCCCGAGCGCTACATGCGTTTCGTGGAGGACAGTGCCCGCGAGGCGGGCTGGCCGGCGGAACGGATCCACGCCGAACACTTCGGCGCCGAGATCGACACCGAGGGCGGGCCCTTCGAGGTGGAATGCCGACGCAGCGGCCTGACACTGACCGTGCCGGCGGGGCGCAGCATCGCCGAGACGCTGTCGGAGGCCGGCATCGAAGTCAGCATGTCATGTCGGTCGGGGGTGTGCGGCACCTGCCTGACGCCGGTCGTCGAGGGTCGGCCGGACCACCGCGACCTCGTCCAAACCGAGGCAGAAAAGGCGCTCAACGAGCGCATCACGGTGTGCTGCTCGCGGTCGCTGTCGAAGCGGCTGGTGCTGGACATCTGAGCCTGCCCGGCCGACGTGGGACCGGCCTGCCGGAAACGAGCCCGGACGTGGGCAAGGCACCGCTCAACCCGAAGCTTTCTCCAGTCTCTGGAGCAGGTCAGCCGCATTCTGAAGATCCAGGGTGTCGAAACCCTCGGAGAACCACCGGAACACGGGAGCGAGGAGTTCCAGCCCCTCCCGGGATCGCCCCTGTTCTGCCAGCAGGCTCGCCAGACTCACCGCGGTGCGCAGTTCCCAGGACCTTGCGCCCTGCCTGCGCGCGACCTCCAGTGAGCTCCGGTAGGCCTG
>JAUIAI010000496.1 GCA_030425615.1 Gammaproteobacteria bacterium | reverse complement strand
GCTCGGTCGTGGTGGACACCGAAAAGGCCAGAATCCCATTGACTGTTTCGATTGGTGTGGCCGTTTCACCGACTGATGGTGTCAATCTGGACGATCTCGTTCTCGCGGCCGACCGTCGTGTCTATCTTGCCAAGGAAGGCGGCCGCAATCAGGCGGTCTGGGCGGATTCAGGCTCGAAGCAGTCGGGCCCACCGGCAGCCATTCCGCGCCACTCGCCCGAGGTGCGCAAGGAAGTACGCAAGGGGCAGCCGGAGACCGCGGCAGCGCGGCGTCCCGCGGCAGAGAAAGACGGTGTTCGTCGCCGTCGCCGTCCGAAGGCCTCCGCCCCGCTCTGAGAATCCTTTGCCGGCACCGATGCGCCGGTGCGTCTGGCCGGGGTCAGTCCCGGGCCAGGTCTCGCGCCAGCCGCTCCAGCAGCATCTCGGTGGAGCCGTCAACGAATCCCGCGACCTGCATACCCATGAGGTGCCGCCCGAGCGGGAATGCGGCTTCGAGTCCGACGGCACCCATGGCGTGCTGCATCACCGGCAGATGACGCTCGGCGAGGCGCGTCGCGGCGACCTTCGTGGCGGCGGCAGCCATCATGACGTCGCGCCCGGCATCGAGCGCACGGGCGGCCCTGTCGACCTGACACCAGACGGCGGCGAGCTCCGCGCGCGCTTCGGCCAGGCGCCACGCCCAGCCCTGGTGGTTCGAGAGTGGCCGTCCGAAAACGGTGCGCTCCCTGCCGTGCCGGGCGGCGATCTCGAGCGCCCGCTCGAGCATGCCGCAGCACATCGCCGCGATGTAGATGCGCGCACCGTTGATCGACGTCAGCGCCGCCTTGAAGGCCCGGCCGGGCGGAGCCAGCATTTCTTCCGCACCCGCCCGATAGTCGTTCAGTGCGAATCCGCCCGTTCCGATGGTGTGCTGCCCGCACAGCGCATGCGGTGGGGCGCGCTCGAAGCCTGCGCGGCGTCCGTCGATGACGAAGCTCGCGATCGTGCCGGCGTCGTCCCCTTCGCCCGCCTTGGCATAGGCGATGATCACATCGGACGCGGCGGCATTCGTGATCCATGCCTTACAGCCGACCAGCCTCCACCCGCCGTCTGGCAACGGCAACGCGCGGGTCGTTATGGCAGGGAAATCGGAGCCGGCGTGCGGCTCGGTGAGCGCCGTGCTGCCCAGACGGTCCGCGACCAGCAGATCGGGAACGTATCGATGTGCGATCTCCGGTGCGGCCTCCGTCGCCAGTTTGGCCGCGACGTTATGCGTGTTGACCAGCGACATCGCGAATCCGAAGTCCGCGCGAGCCAGGACCGCCGTGACCGCGACCTTGCAGCGGAACGACGCGCCCTGCCCTCCGAACTCGCGCGGGACCTGAATGCCCGTGAGCCCGAGCGCGGCGGCTTCCCGGAGGGCATCCCGGTCGATGCGGCGCTCCAGCTCCCAGCGAGCGGCATCCGTCTCGACCCGGTCGGCCGCGAATGCTCGCGCTGTCCGGATCAACCGCGTCGAAGCTTCGTCATGTCCTTCGAGAAGCGGGTTCTCGTCAACCATCTCTGACCTGCTACTGTATCCGTCTGTCCGCATTATGCGGGCACCGATGAATGCGACCCCCCGGCGGACGAACCATGAGCGACCCCCAGATCCTTTTCGAGCAGCGAGCAGGCGTCGGTCTGCTGACCCTGAACCGGCCCGAAGCCCGCAACGCGATCACGTTCGAGATGTACGACGAAATGGCCCGCCTGTGCGAATCGATCGAGCCGGGCGGCGAACTCCGGGCACTGGTCATCACCGGTGCGGGCGAAAAGGCGTTCGCTGCCGGTACCGACATCTCCAGGTTTCGCGACTTCACCGGCGGTTCGGACGCCCTCGCCTACGAGCGCCGCATCGATTCGGTACTGCAAAAGCTCGAGAAGGTACCGGTTCCGACGATCGCCGCGCTGCGTGGAGCCTGTACGGGCGGCGGCGCGGCCATCGCCATCGCCTGCGACCTGCGGGTGGCCGACGAAAAGCTGCGGTTCGGCTTTCCCATCGCGCGAACGCTCGGCAACTGCCTCTCCGGCAGCAGCCTGGCCCGGGTCGTGGGCGCATTGGGTGCCGCCCGGACGAAGGAGATGCTGTTCACGGCGCGTCTGATGGCCGCCGACGAAGCGCTCGCCTGCGGCCTGCTCGAATCCGTCGTCTCCGACCCGCTCGCTCGCGCACTCTCGCTGGCCGAGCAGATGAGCGGCCACGCGCCTCTGACCCTGCGGGCGATCAAGGAAGGCATGCGCCGGCTGTCGTCGGCGGGCGGCAGCATCGAAGACGAGGACCTGATTCTCTCCTGCTACGAGAGCGAGGATTTCCGCGAAGGCATGAACGCCTTCTTCGAGAAGCGCGCGCCCCGCTGGCAGGGGCGCTGACCGGCCGCGCCGCGCGGCCCCCCTGCTCTTGCGCGTCGCGTCGTATCGACTGCGCGACCAGACCGAATCCGGAGATCCGACATGCCCGATCACCCCGATTTCCACAACATCGACGACGGCAGCGATGCAATCGTGCGTCACCTGGCGGAGGGTCTGACGGCCCATATCTACCCGGGGGAGCAGGCGATGCTCTCGGTCGTCACGGTTGCGCCCGGCGCATCCGGTTCCTTGCATCACCACGCCGAAGAACAGTGGGGCGTGTGTCTGGAAGGCAGCGGTGTGCGCGTCCAGGGCGACGTCGAGATCCCCTTCGCCAAGGGAGATTTCTGGCGCACACCGGGCGGTGTGCCTCATACGATGCGCGCCGGGCCGCAGGGTTGCCGGATCATCGACGTGTTCGCTCCGCCTCGCGATGAGTACCGTAGCCCGGGCTCCGGCTTCGGCAACGGTTGAGCCACCTGCTCCGGGGCCCTAGTCGCTGCGGAACTCGATCCGGAGCCGATCAGGCCTGCCCGTCCCCGGATCCCGGGCAGCCGTCCTGCGGCAACGGCTCGCGCGTGACGCGCTCTCCACGCCGGTAGACGCGTGGCAGGACCAGAACCACCGCGAAGGCGATGATCATCAGGACCGAGATGAACACGGGGAAACGCCGTACGTGCAACGCGGCGTCGCCCATCCAGGCCAGCAGGGCGATCACGACGGCTGCGATGAGCCAGTACACGAAGCGGCCGATGAAGAACGGCGTACGGGCATCCCGGTTCATGCGCCAGCTCCGGTCGGAGCGGATCGTGGCGACGCGCCGCGCAGCGAAAGGAAGACGAACGCCGCCAGCAGGGTCGCCCCGCCCAGCGCCCACACATAGGAGGGCAGCCCGAACAGCAGGGAGCCCGTAAGCGGCGCGAGTGTCGCCACTGACAACGCGGCGACGAGCAGCCGTGAAGGCATGCCGATGGCCCTGCGCAACCACCCCTCGAGCGCGACGGACAGCCCCCAGAGGCCGAAGACCGCCAGGACGGTCGTCGCCACCGTGCGCCACAACGGCCCTTCGAAGAGGAGACTCGGCGAATAGACGAACACGAACGGCACGAGATACTTGGCGATCCCGATACGGGCCGATTCCACCGCGGTGCGCATCGGTGGCGAACCGGCGATCGCGGCCGCGGCGAAGGACGCGAGCGCCACGGGTGGTGTGATCGTGGA
>JAUIAI010000495.1 GCA_030425615.1 Gammaproteobacteria bacterium | reverse complement strand
CACTGGCTCGGGCTGCTCGAGCCGGCCGACTACTGGTGCGCCGACGTGCTGACCTGGGACCGGCTGTGGCGCAGCGAGGCCTTCGAGTCGCTCGACTTCGTCATGGAAGTCGCCCGCGAGGACGGCCCGACGCTGCGCACGACCCGGTGCCCGATCTCGCCGAGCCGCGCGACGACCGCGTCCGCGTAACCCCACTCCACGGTCAGATCGCCCGTGTCTGGCTCGGGGAAGCTCCTGGGCGCATCCATCGCGGACTGGGGGTCCATGCCGAAATCGACCAGGTTGCTGACGAACCGGGCATGGCCCGCAGCCTGGTACTGCCCGCCCATGACCCCGAACGGCATCAGGTACTCGCCTGCCTTGCGCAGCATCCCCGGAATCAGGGTGTGCATCGGCCGCTTGCGCGGCGCCAGTTCGTTCGGATGTCCGGCCACGAGGTTCAGCCCCGCACCACGATTCTGGAAATTGATGCCGAAACGGTCCGAACACAGGCCCGAACCGAACGGATGGAAGATGGAATAGATGAACGAGACGGCCATGCGGTCACGATC
This sequence comes from Gammaproteobacteria bacterium, assembly GCA_030425615.1. GTDB lineage: Bacteria > Pseudomonadota > Gammaproteobacteria > Burkholderiales > Burkholderiaceae_E > JAUIAI01. Next base: position 3,036 of record JAUIAI010000495.1, on the reverse strand, counting down.
CACGACACAAAGATAGACCGTGTCGCGGTGGACGGCAGAGGTTCGCTCGTGGACGTGGGTGATCGCCCGGCCCGGATCGATCAGCGCGGCGAGGGCGTCCACCGTCTCGTCGGCCAGCATTCGCTCGATTGCCAATGGCCCGAAGCCGGGGTCCGCGATGAAACGGTCCCGTGCGTCGTAGGCGATCTTGGCGATCTCGGCCTCAAGGTGTGCGCGCTCGGCGCCCAGCGGGTCGAGGTCTCCCAGGTTGAAGCACGCCATCAGGCGGGCCATCAGCAGGGCCGTGGCCCCCTGCCCGTTGGGCGGCAGTTCGATCAGTTCGTGTCCGCGGTACTCGACCCGCATCGGCTCGACGTACTCGCAGGCGGTCGCGGCGAAATCGTCCATCGTGTGCAGGCCGCCGAGCGCCTGCAGGGACCGGACCATATCCTCGGCGATCTCGCCCTCGTAGAAGGCCGCGCGTCCTCGTTCGGCCAGCAGCCGCATGGCCTGGGCCTGCCCGGGCTGACGGAACACCTCACCCTCGCGGAAGGCACACCCGTCCGCGAGCAGCGTCTCCCGCGCCCTTCCGCTGAGACGATGCGCGAAGCCCTGCCAATCGCGGGCGGACCGGGGAGACACGGGAATGCCGGTCTCGGCATAGTGGATCGCCGGGCCGAGACAGCGCGCCAGATCGAAGCGGCCGTGATCCTTCAGGAGCCTGTCGAAGCCGTCGACCGCTCCGGGCACGCTCACGGCATGAGCGGACTCGAGCGGAATGCGCTGCGCGCCCTCTTCGCGCAGGCGGTCGGCGGTCAGCGCCGCGGGCGATCGACCGGAGGCATTCAGGGCGATCGGGTCTGCCTGACCCGGCAGTTGCACGAGTGCGAACAGATCGCCCCCCAGGCCGGTCATCATGGGCTCGCAGAAGCCCAGAAGGAGAGCCGCGCTGACCGCTGCGTCGATCGCGTTGCCGCCCTCCGCAAGCACCTGGAGGGCCACACGGCTCGCCAGTGGATGCGAGGTGGCGGCCATGGCTTCCTGGCTGTAGACGAGCGATCTGCCCGGCCCGTAGAACTTGCGCATGCTGGGGTCTCCTGTCGGCTGCCGTCCGGGTCAACGACGCACGTCCATCGCGCGGCCTCGGGAGCTGACGCAGGTGACGGCCGTCCCGCGAGCCCGGAGGGCGGGCAGTATACGCCGCCAGAGCCGCCGCCCGGCCCCGCAGCCGGGGCTGACGACGGCGCCGTTCAATCCGTCGCGTCGAACGCCGGCCGTTCGGACGCGAGTACCCGGACCGCCACGGTCACACCGACGGACCATCCGCGCCGGGCGTCGACGAGGGGGCTGTCCCGATTGGCGGCGCCCGCCACGTCGTCCCAACGTGCGAACCCCCCGAGGAACCCCCGTGAGCCGACGGGGACGCCGAACCCGATTCCGACCCGCGTGGCGATCAGGCCGGCGCGCGCGTCGTACGACGCACGGGAGGCCGTGACCTGCGCGGCACTCACGCCGTAGAAAAGGTCATTCAACCGACGGTCGCCGACTACGGCGCCGACCGACAGGCGCAGCCAGTGGCCGCCCGACGCCCGCCACTGCCAGGACACGCGCGGCTCGAAGCTGAAACCGCGCGAGGCCAGACCGTCGCTCGCGTCGAAAACCGCACGCACGGGCAGATCGATGCGCAGGCCGCCCTCGTCAGAGCGCCCCGAGGGCCAGATCTTCAGGCGGGGGCCGAGCTCGACCAACGTACCTAGCCCGGGCATGCCCGCCCGCCGCGGGGCGGCATTGGCATCCGAGCCGATCGCGGCGCTCGCGCCGAGATCGACCTCGAACCGCGCGCCGCGCAGTGCCCGCAGGCCGACCTGGCCGTCCGCAGCCCGGAACACGGGGCCCCGATAGACGCCGTAAGGCACGAGCAGGCTGCGCCGGCTCCGGGCACTGGAACCCGGATAGGCCTGCTGGTCGATGGCAACCGTGGCCAGGCCGAGTTCCCAGAGCGGCGTCTCGGCGGCGCAGGCCCCGGAAGCCAGGCCCGCCGCGGCGAACAGCAGCCCGGCCGCCGCGATCGACACGGAGCGCGTCCGGCGACGCCGGGCGTCTGGCGCGGGCCCGGCGCGGGACATGCCGGTGCGCAGACGAGGGTGCCGGAAACCGTGAATCATCGGGTGACCCCCGGAGAGACTCTGGGCGGGACGCCGGCTCCCGGACGCGGGTCCACGGCGGGCCACGGATCCCGTCCGGCGGCGTCTTCCGCCGATGCCGGGTCGGCAGGGTCGCCGGGCACGATATGCAGGGTGCGGTGCGGATAGGGGATCCTCACGCCCTCGGCCCGGAAATGCTCGAGAACAGCCACCCGCAACGCCGTGCGCACGTCCAGCCCGAGGTTGATGTCGCGCAGGTAGGCCCTGATCTCGAAGTCCAGAGAACTCGGGCCGAACCCCGCGAAGTAGATGATGGGCTCGGGATAACGCATGACGTCGCTGTTCTCCCGCACCACCTCACGCAGGATGTCGATGATCCGGCGCGGATCTTCGTCGAACGAAACACTGACCGCGACGGCGATGCGCCCGATGTTGTTGCCGTGCGTGCGATTCGTGACCGCACTGCCGATGAGCTCGGAATTCGGCACGATGATCGAGGCCCGCTCGAAGGTTTCGATCTCGGTCGAACGCACGCTGATGCGTCGCACGTACCCTTCACCGGCGCTGGTGACGATCCAGTCGCCGATCTTGATCGGCCGCTCGAAAAGCAGAATCAGGCCTGACACGAAGTTGTTGACGATGCTCTGGAGACCGAAGCCGATCCCGACCGAAAGCGCGCCGGCGACGATGGCCAGGTTCGACAGGTTGAAGCCCATGGCGCCGACCGCACCCACCACGGCGACGAAGACACCCACGTAGCCGATGAGCTTGCGAAACGAATGCCGTACGCCGATGTCCACGCGCATGTGCGGGAACATCCGCCGGTCGAAGACCCTCTGAACCAGCCAGGTGACCGCGAGGACGATGAGGAATACGCCTATGGCCGAGAGGATGTCCGCCACGGACAACCGCA
>JAUIAI010000494.1 GCA_030425615.1 Gammaproteobacteria bacterium | reverse complement strand
GATGGCCCTCGACTGGCTGAGCCTTTGTACCGGTCCTGACTGGTCCCGCAGTTCCCAGTTGCGGTTGTCGACCGAGGCGACGGTGCCGGTGCGCATGATCCGTTTCAGCTCATACCCTTCCAGTTTGGTCACTTCGGCCACGGCCTGTTCAAGTGCGACCTGAACCTCGGCCAGCGGCGGGATCGGCACCCAGACCGGCAGATCGTCGTCCAGCACTTTGTCCTCGCGCAGATAAGCATGGGCCAGTACGAAATCACCCAAGGCCTGCGTGTTGCGCAATCCGGCGCAATGCCCAACCATCAGCCAGGCGTGGGGGCGCAAAACAGCGATGTGGTCGGTGGCAGTTTTCGCATTCGACGGCCCGACGCCGATATTGACGAGCGTGATGCCGTTATTGTCGGCCCGCGTCAGGTGATAGGCCGGCATCTGCGGCAGATGAGCAGGCGCGGGCGCGGCGCTCGGCGCCCCCCCTGCGGGCGTGACGCGCTCGCCGGGCTCCACGAACGCGGTGTAGCGACCGGCCTCCTCGAACGCGAACTCGGCACCGGCGTTGCCCTGCATCAGATCGTGGCCGAGGCGCACGAATTCGTCGATGTAGAACGGATAGTTCGTGAACAGCACGTAGTTCTGGAAGTGCTCGGGCCGCGATCCGCAGTAGTGGCGCAGCCGATGCAGCGAGTAATCAACCCGCGAGGCCGTGAAGAGCGCCAGCGGCATCGGGGCGCCCGGCAGGCCCTCCCAGGCACCGTTGGCGATGCCGTCGTCCATGGCGGCCAGATCCGGCGCGTCGAAGAACTCCCGAAGGCGCGTCGCCCGGTCGCGTTCGAGACGTCCCTCGATCTGTTCACCGGGCAGCAGCGCGAAGTGAAGCGGCATCGGCTCGTCGCTCTCGCTCACGCACAGCGGTTCGCCGTGATTGCGTAACAGCAGCGCGAACTGCTCGCGCAAGTAGTTCGCGAAGAGATCCGGCCGGGTCAGGGTCGTGGAATAACGGCCGGGGCCGGCCACGAAGCCGAACGGCAGTCTCGAGTCCGGCCGCGCAGTCCGGCTGACCTGCACGGAAACGGCCGGATAGTGGGCGCGCACCCGCTTCCCGGGTTCGATGCCGCGCACGAACGCTTCGAAGGCCTCATGCAGGTGTCCACGCGAACGGTCGAAGAGGCGCTGCACACAGGCCAGGGCCTGGTCGGCGTCGTCGAACTCGAATCGTTCACCCTGCATCCATCCCCCTGGCGCGGCGCTCGGCCGGCATCACCCGCCGCGACGCCGCTCCGGAGTGGGGTCGAGGCCGAACAACAGGTAGCCGGCACCGAGGATCATCACACTGAGCAGCATTGCCCCCGGATTGGCGATCAGCGCCTCGACGTAGCACACAAGGCCGTCGGTTTGCAACGCTTCATTCTCATTCTCAGAACTCAGGCCAGCGTAATCGATCCCATTGCCGGTGGGGTCAACCCGTCGAGCCGTTGTCTCGTCAGCCACACAGGCCGGGTCCGCAATGTGCGTTTCCGACCTCCCGAACGATCGCGACGATCCGCTCGGACGCGCGCTTCCGGTCCTTGGCCGGGATACGCGAGACGCCCATAGAATCTGTCGGTCGCGGTGCGAACCAGGCCGTCCGCTGCGCGGGCGGCGGGTCGCTTCCGTCGTCACAGCGTAGGAAAGGCTCGAGGAGAAGCGGATGAACAGTGTCCAGACGCACGTTTCGGCCGACGAATGGTCGGCCCGTGTCGAACTCGCGGCGTGCTACCGGCTGGTGCACCGCTACGGGATGACCGACATGATCTACAACCACATCTCCAGCCGCATCCCGGGCACCGAGCACCTGCTCATCAATGCCTACGGCTATCTGTACGACGAGATTCGCGCCTCGAACCTGATCAAGGTCGATCTCGACGGCAACCGGCTCGACGACACCGAGGACCCGCACGGCTACGGCCTGAATCAGGCCGGCATCGTGATCCACACGGCGGTGCATCGGGCCCGCCCGGACGTCGGCTGCGTGATCCATACGCACACGCGCGCCGGAATGGCCGTTTCCGCGCAGGCCGAGGGGTTGCTTCCCCTGACGCAGACGGCGATGCGTTTCTATGACTGCCTGCCCGCCCACGACTACGAGGGCCCGGCGCTCGACCCCGACGAGCAGGCGCGCCTGGTGGCGGACCTGGGCGGCAACCTCGCCATGCTGCTGCGCAACCACGGGCTGCTGGCAGTCGGCCCCAGCGTGCCCGAGGCTTTCAACACCATGTACTGGCTCGAAATGGCCTGCAAGGCCCAGATCGATGCCCTTGCCGGGGGACGCGAACTGCACCTGCCGCCCGAAGCGGTCCGACGAAAGACGGCCCACCTCTACCATCCGGGGACGAGGAACTTCGGTCTGCGGGAGTGGCCGGCGCTGCTGCGCCAGCTCGACCGGACCGACCCGTCTTACCGCGATTGAACCGCGACGGCCCTTCCCCGACCCGCTCACGTCCCCCATGTGCACGAACTACGTCCCCAGCCGCGGCGAACGACTGCTCGAGCATTTCGGTGTGGCCGACCCGGGCTTCGATTGGCGCGAAGAGGTCTATCCGGGGCACCTCGCGCCAATCATCCGCCGCTCGCCGGTCGACGGCGGCCCCGAGGTCGTTCCCGCCTGCTTCGGGCTGATCCCGTACTGGTCGCGCGACGGCCGGAACTACCGCCACTGCTACAACGCCCGCAGCGAGACGGTGGCCGAGAAGCCGTCCTTTCGCAATGCCTGGCGCCGTGGCCAGTTCTGCCTGGTGCCGGCCGACGCCTTCTTCGAGCCCGACTACGAAACGGGCCGCCCCGTGCGCTGGCGCATCGAGCCCACCGACGGCCGGCCGATGGCGCTGGCCGGCATCTGGGACTGCTGGCGGCGCCGACCGAGCGGGGACGGCCGGCCGGCGGGCCCTCCCGATGCGCAGGCCCTGGACACCGACTGGCTCGTCAGTTTCTCCCTGCTCACGGTCAATGCGGACACCCACCCGCTCATGAGCCGTTTCCATGCGCCCGGCGACGAGAAGCGCAGTGTCGCCCTTCTTGCCATCGACGCGCTGACCCCCTGGCTGGAGGCGCGGCCGCCGCAGGCCGCCGCGCTCGTCCGGCCCCCTGCCGAGGACGTCCTGTCCGCCAGGCCCGCGCCGCAGCCGCCGCGCCGGCCGAAGGCCCCGCCGGCGCCGCGACCCCGACCGAAACGCGGCCCCTCCGACCCGGCGCAATGAGCGTTCACTTCGGCGCCCGATACCGGTTTGACGGCGCCGGCAGGGCTCTCGATCCAAGCTGGGGCCCCGAAACGGTGCCGTCTTTCGGGTAGCATTGTCCGGTCCCTGGCGGGCTTCAGCCCGGATGCCGTGCGCGTCCGGGCCTTCACGTTGCCGTCCGGCTCTCGCCCGGGATCTGTGCGGTTGATCACTGCCCGCGCATGCCCACCTCGCATACTGGGACGCGACAGCCTCTCGAAGGCGAAACGAACGGATGAAAACAATGCCAGGGACTTACGACGATCTATGGTGGATCGTGCTCGGCCTGCTCGTCGGCTGGCTGGCGTTCTGGCTGATCGACCGGTTCTTCCGGCGCGACGGCGAA
>JAUIAI010000493.1 GCA_030425615.1 Gammaproteobacteria bacterium | reverse complement strand
ACGCGGGCCGTAGACGCCGGCATTGACGATCGCGACGTCGATGCGCTCTCCATCGAGCTGCCAGGCCATGCCTGCCAGATCCTCGGGGCTGGAGACGTCCAGACGCAGCGTATGGGCACCGGCCGAACGCAGCATCTGCCGGTCCGGCTCGGAGCGGTGCGTACCGAAGACCTGCCATCCCTGGCCGACGTACTGACGGACGAACTCGAGGCCGATGCCCCGCGACGCGCCGATGACGAGAGCAGTGCTCATTGAACCGTCTCCTCGGTCGGTGCGGCGGCCCGCTGTGCGCTGTCGCCCCGCCCGAAGCGCAGGCGCTCGGGATAGGGGAAGACGTCATCGAGCTGACCGGCGCGGATCCGGCACTGGCGATCCTGCCAGTATTCCGGGTCGAGCAGTTCCGCATGTTGCGCCATGAAATGCTTGCGGATGTCCGAATGGCCCAGCAGGAAGCTGTCGAACTCCTCCGGAAACACGTCGTGCGGCCCGACCGAATACCAGGGTTCGCTGGCCATTTCGTCCTCCGGGGTGCGTGGCGGCGGTACCCTGCGGAAATTGCAGGTAGTGAGGTAGGCGACCTCGTCGTAGTCGTAGAACACCACCCGCCCCTGGCGGGTGACCCCGAAATTCTTGTAGAGCATGTCGCCGGGGAAGATGTTGGCCGCGACCATGTCCTTGATCGCCTGGCCGTATTCGCCGATCGCGCGCGCCCGTTCGGTGGCGTCCACGCGCTCCAGGTGGATGTTCAGCGGCGTCATGCGCCGCTCGATGTACATGTGCCGGATCACCAGGCTGTCGCCGTCGCGTTCGATCAGCGAGGGCGCCGTGGTCTCGAGTTCGCTCAGCAGCTCTTCGCTGATCCGGCTCAGCGGGAACCGTACGTCGGAGTACTCCCAAGTGTCCGCCATCCGGCCCACCCGGTCGTGAACCTTGACGAGCTGGTACTGGCTCTTGATGAAGTCTCGCGAGATGTCCTTGCCGCGTACGTCCTTGATGACCTTGAACACGTACGGAAACGACGGCAGTGTGAACACGCCCATGACCAGGCCCTTGATCCCCGGCGCGATCACGAACTGGTCGTGCGAGTGGCTCAGATGGTGGAGCAGATCCCGGTAGAAGAGGGTCTTGCCCTGCTTCTGAAGGCCGAGCATCGTGTAGAACTCGGCATCCGGCTTGTTCGGGATCAGCGATCTGAGGAATCGAACGTAGGCGCTCGGCACCTCCATGTCGACCATGAAATAGGCACGCGAGAAATTGAACAGGGACTCGAGCATCTCGCTGCCGAACAGCGCAGCATCCACATAGAGCCGGCCGCGCGCGTCCTGCAGCAGCGGGAGGGCGAACGGAACCGCGTCGGCGTCGTTGATGAGACGGCCGATCACATACGCGCCCTTGTTGCGATAGAACAGGTTCGAGAGCACCTGGATCTGGCAGTCCGGTGACGGCGCGAACGCCGCGGGCAGATGCGCTCGCGCTGCCGCAAGCAGCAGCCGGATGTCCTGTTCGACGTCGATGAACGGACACGCCAGCCCGAAATCGGCCAGCATGCCGCGCACGGATTCGCGCCAGCCGCTCAGCAGGGGGTAGTACGACCGGTAGGCGGCCGGTTCGGCATCGAGGTGGTCCGTGGCCACTGCGGGCCGCACGAAGATGAAGTCGTTGTTGAAGTACGTGCGGTGCAGGATCTTGCAGCACACCGAGTTGAAGAAGGTCTCGGCCAGTTCGGGTTGGTGCGACTCGGACAGCCGCCGCACGTAGTGGCGCTTCACGGCCTGCCAGATGACCTCGCTCTGCGCCGTCGCCTGGTACTCCGAGTGCAGCCGTTGCACGGCTTCCTTGACGCGCTGGTCGTAGAAGGCGATGCGTTCGCTCGCCAGCCGGCGGATGCCGTGGAAGTCGCCGGCCTCGAAGCGGGATTTGGCCTGCTGCGCGTGGTAACGGAACAGCCGGTAGTGTCGGTCGAACCCGGCCAGGATGGTGTCCGCGATGCCGGCCGCGAGGTCGTCGGTTCGGGCGCCGGCGGCGACGGTGGGCGCGATGGGATTCGAGGTCATGGGGCAGTCGCTCGCGCGGCACGCCGACGGGCGCGCCGCCTGGACGAGACGGCGTTTTCAAATGGTGAAGTATAGCTGCCGGGTTACTCGATATGCGGCATACTTGCAGATTACGGATGGCACCCGGAGTGCCCGTCCGCCGGGGTGGCGCGCTCGCGTGCAACGGCCGGCCCTGCGGGCCGGTGGGCTGCGCGGCGCTCACGCCGACAACCCCCCAAGCGTGCCACAGGACCTCTTGACCCGATGCAAGTCACTTGCGAGGCGCAGATCCGGCGAGCCCGCTGCGGAGAGTGGCGGGCCCTGCTCGCACTCTTCCAGCAGGCTGCGCAAAGCTGTTCGACGTCCGTGGACCCGGGTTTCTTCGCACGTGCCGACGGCCATGCTTTCGTGCAGTACCAGGTCGAGAAGGGGCAGGTACTCGTCGCGGATCGCGACGGCAGGCTGGTCGGCTTCTGTCAGTTCGCACCCGCGGCGCGCGCGTCCGTCTACCGGACCGACACCGCCACGCTCGAACTCCAGGCGCTCTTCGTGGCGGCGGGTGAGCGTGGACAGGGGCTCGGCCGAAACCTCGTCGCCGGATTCGTCGACGAGGCCCGCCGCCGCGGCTTGAGCCGGGTGTCGGCGTTCTCGGACCTTTCCGCGCACCTCGACCGGGTGCTCCTCGAGAGCGGCTTCGTCGAGAGCCGGCGCGAATACCGGCTGCTGGTCGCGTACGAGCGGCAGGAGCAGCAGAGCGGCTGAGGCGTGGTGCCGCGCATGGAGGAACCCATGACCCGATCCATCGACAACTCCCCGTCGGCGCCCGGGCTCGCGCAGCGGCTGGCGCGGGCGCGCCTGAGTCGCCGCGACCTGCTCTGGCTGGTATCCGTCTCCGGAGGCGCGGCCGCGCTGTCGGCGATGCAGGGGTGCGCCAAGTCTCCGGTGACCGGCGAGACAATTCTCGTCGGCATGAGCGAAGCCCAGGAACGGCAGGTCGACCAGGAAGTGGCACCTCACCAGTTCTCGCAGGACTACGGTGCGCTTCAGGATGATTCCGTGAACCGGTACGTGGACCAGCTCGGCGCGCGCATGGCGGCGAACACGCACCGCCCGGACATGCCGTACAGCTACCGCGTGCTGAACGCCAACTATGTCAACGCCTATACGTTCCCGGGCGGGGCGATGGGCGTCACGCGCGGCATCGTTCTCGACATGGAAGACGAAGCACAGTTCGCGGCGCTGCTGGGTCACGAACTCGGCCATGTGAATGCACGCCACGCGGCGCAGCGCCAGGGTCAGGCCATGGTCGCGCAGGTGGCCGTGCTCGGGGTGAACGTGGCGGCCCGCGATTCGCAGTGGGGCTCGATCGTCGGTCTCGCCGGCCAGGTGGGCGCGAGCGCGCTGCTGTCCTCGTATTCGCGAGACAACGAGCGCGAGGCGGATGCGCTGGGCCAGGAGTACATGGTTCGCTCGGGTTACCCCGCCTCCGGCATGACCCGGCTTCACGGCATGCTGCTTTCGCAGGAGCGGTCGCAGCCGAACATCCTGGAGACGATGTTCTCCAC
>JAUIAI010000492.1 GCA_030425615.1 Gammaproteobacteria bacterium | reverse complement strand
GGCCGGCAGTTCCGGGGCGAAGCGGTGAATCGAATCGGGGTGGTCACGTTCGAGACTCACCGCGTTGGCGTTGCTGTGTACGAGCGGCGAAGCCGCGGCGCTGGAAACCCCGGTGCCGAACAACAGGGCGGCGCAGACGAACGAGGTCAGGGTGGTGTTTTTCATGATCAGGCTCCATCGGTTGCGAAGTGGAACCCGAACATTAGGCGCGGCGGGCGCCGTGATCTTGACCGATCCTGCCAATCGATTGACCGCCGCCGCCAACGGGCGCCGAAGGACACCGGGCCCCTGGCGCCAGACCGTCCGGGCGCCTGCCCAGGACGAATGCGGGCCGCGCGTGGCCCGGGTTGGTCAACGCGATTCCGCGGCGCGGAACGCCGAAGGCGTCTGCCCGACCCAGCGTTTGAACGCTCGGTTGAACGCGCTCTGTTCAGAGAATCCCGTCATGAACGCCACCTCGGCCAGCGAATGCCGCGGCTGCCGCAGCAGGGACTCGGCCAGTTGCTGGCGTGCCTGCTCGGCCAGCGCCTTGAACGACGTATTCCGATCCGCGAGCCGTCGGTGCATGGTTCGTTCGCTGACACCCAGTGCCCGTGCCACGTCGACCATTCGCGGAACCCCCTCGCTGAGCGATCGGGAGATCTGCATCCGGATCCGGTCCTCGAACGAAGGCTCGACTTCGACCCTGGCGAGCTCGCGATCCAGCAACGGATTGAAGAAGCGCGACATCGCCTCGTCTCCGAGGCGGTTCGGGCGTTCCGCGACCGCCCGCTCGAACGTCACCTCATAACGATTCGCCCCGAATCGCACCGGGCAGCCGAAGGCCTGCTCGTAGCGCGCCACCGGCCCGAAGGCCTCGTGCGCGAAGCTCACTTCGCAGGGATCGAGCGGCATGCTGGAGACCTCGCGACTGATCGTGATCACGCTCGCCAGGCTGGCTTCGTTCGACATGAGCAGACCCCTTCGTCCGCCCTCTCGATGTAGGACGAGTCCGACGCGGTCCGCGTCGGACCGAACCTCGTAGGTCGTGACGTTGGTCAGCAGCCTGCCATATCGTTCTGCGCGGGCGAACGAACCGAGCAGGTTGGGCGCGGCCTTCCAGGCCATTCCGAACACGCCGTAGTCCTCGCAGCGCATGCTCGAGCCCACACGCACCAGAAAGTCCGCGCCCGAATCCTCGGCCAGGGCAAGCCGCTCGAGCAGCGCGTAGTAGTCGTCGTCGGCGATGATCTGGGATACCTCGGGCTGCCGGTCGGGATCGATACCGAAATCACGCAGCAGAGCCGGCTTGTCCACCGGGGACCGCGCCGCGGCGACGACCTTGTAGGCGAACAGCGCGGAGACGACACCCATGGCGATACGTTGCTAGAGACTGTCGTCGATCTCGGCGCCCGCGCCCCGCGATCGGGACAGTGCCGAGGACGGAACCGTCGTGCGCATCGCCAGCGACTGCAGCTCGCGCCAGGCCGGGCGCGCCATCCGGACCCGGGCACCGCGGGCTGCGCGCCAGGGCTGGCCCGGCACAGACGCCACGATCACTCCGCCCTCCCCCGCAGGGCCGACGCCGGCCAGCGCCTTGTCGAGCGGGACCTCCTGCGAAGTGCCTGCGACCGTCACCACCAGACGCGACTCACGAGGTAACGGCCGCGAACCGATGTATGCCGCCAGCCACGCCAGCGACAGCCCCTGTGGCAGATTCACTTTCGCCCCGGAGGCCGAACATGCCAGGTCGAGCGCCGCCGGAATCACGCTGACGAGCGACCCGTGTCCGAGCCGCCAGGCAAGGTGAGATCCGGACGCACCGGCGCTCTCCGCGACAACGCAGACACCCGAGCCGGCGAGCGACTCGGCTTCGAGGAGCGCGGCCAGCACCGCATCGGCCGCGAGTCCGCGCTGGGCCGCCGCCAGGGTGGTGGCTGCCACGGCGAGTTCCAGAGCGTGCCCGTGCGTCAGCCCGGCGCCCAGCGCGGCCTTGACGACGAGGGATTCGAATTCGCCGCAGGACAGGTCGAGCGCGTCGGCGGCCTCGCTGGCGGCAGCAGCACCAGACGGATCGATCGCCGGGCCGGATCGATCCATGGACCGGCTCCGGGACGGCCGGGTGACAACCATGCCTTCGACCACGCACGGCGGTTCCGAAGGGTTGCCTGGCGGCGCCCCCGAGCCGCCGTCGGAACCGTTCAGCGGCGCCTCCGGCGAACGCTCGACGAGATCGTCCGGTACCACCGCGAACGACCAGTCGTCGGCGCCGGGATCGGTCAGCGCGTGCGGCAGCGGCGCGCCGTGGAACAACGTGATGCGCGTCCAGCGATCGGACTTCGGGTCGAAGCGGCTCGCGCCGAACATGGCGAGCTTGCAGCGCAGCAGATCGATGGGCAGGCAGTGCTCGTCGACGAGGTTGTCCCGGATGTCCGCGTACGGATACGCGGCCAGCGACTGCACCCGCATCACCACGTGCCGAAGCCCTGGGTTCTCAGCCAGCCACTCGCCCACGGGTTGCGAGGCGTGCGCCCGCGCGAGCGCACGCTCCAGTGCCTGGTAATCGCGCACCAGCGCGAGCGGCATCTCCCGCTCCGCGCCCGGCTCCTCGTCGCGCCGTCCGAGTCGCGGCTCGAGCTTCTCTTCGCTGACATACCAGAACAGGGCCTGCGCCCCGGGGGCGGCCAGATCCGTTCCGAGCGCCCATCGCAGGCGGTCGCGCAGGGCGGCCAGCAGCGTGCCGCAGTCGGTTGCCGGATCGAGCCCGAAGATTTCATGCGCATCGCAGCACTGCGCGAGACCATCGACGAGCTCGCCGTTGGGCTCCATCACCAGGCTGACCGCCAGTTCCTGCATCTGCAGCGAGTCGCCAGCCACGGCTTCTGCGATGGCCGCCCAGGGACGTTCGCCGGAAAGCAGCACGCGCGCCCGCCCGGCCAGCGTCGCGAGCTCCGTGGCGAGAACGGCATTGGCCTCGTGCTGGCGGGGATCGTTCGTGTGCCACTGAGCCAGATGCTCACGCACCCGCTCCAGAAGACCGATGAAGGCCTCGCGCTGCCGGCGTCCGGCCCCGGGCTGGGAGAGCACGCGCGCGAGCGCGGTCTCGCGCGCGAGCATCCAGTTGTTGAAGAGCTGGGCGTGCCGGACCACGAAGGGGGCCATGCCCAGACCGGTGGCGTTGCCGATACCCAGCGCACGCCGCGCGGCGGGGGCCAGCGTCGCCGCCGAGGGCGAGCACGCGGCGGCCACGTGATCAACGAGCTCGTGCGTGAAGAGCCGGATCAGGTAGACCGTGAGCATCTCGGGCCGGAACGCACCGCGCAGCAGGGGACGTTCGGCGATGCGGGCACGGTCGGCCAGCCCGAACTTGCCGTTGCCGTAGACGGCCGTGGTGCGCATGAGATAGCCGACGTCACGGATGAAGGCGGCATCGGGCTGTAGCCCCTCGGCCAGACGGGCGACGACGTGTTCGAACAGACGCACGCTCCGGTTGGCACGGGAAAGGACGATGTCCCGCTCGGTGAATCGGCCCGCCTCCTGCAACGGTGCATTGGCGCGCAGGCGGGCGAGTTCGGCGACATCGGGCTGGCCGTCGGTGAGCACGAAACTCGCATCCCAGGCCTCG
>JAUIAI010000491.1 GCA_030425615.1 Gammaproteobacteria bacterium | reverse complement strand
AGGTGGTCGAGGCGATCTACGCGGCGTCGGCCACGGGCCGGTTCGTCTCCGTGGAGCCACCGGACGCGCTCCAGTAGGCCGCACTCCCGTAGTGGTGCTTCAGGTGGTCGATGAGCATGCGCACCCGCAATGGAAGCTGTCGACGCGCCGGGAAGAGGGCGTAGATGGCATTGGCGGGCGTCCGGTAGTCGTCCAGCACCGTCACGAGCCGGCCCGTGGACAGATCCGCGCCGACTTCCCATAGCGAGCGCCAGGCCAGGCCCAGGCCGGCGAGTGCCCAGTCGTGCAGTACGGAGCCGTCGTTGCTCTGCAGCCGTCCCGAGACCCTCATCGCCACGAGTTCGCCGTTCACCGAGAACTGCCAGCCCCGGGCCTGATTACCGTAGTTGCCGAACGTGAGGCAGTCGTGCCTGGCCAGATCGGCCGGAATGGACGGAGTTCCCGCGCGCTCGAGATAGGCAGGGCTCGCGACCACGACGCGATGGTTCTGCGCGAGTTGAAGGCCGACCAGGCTGGAGTCGTCGAGCCGGCCGATCCGCACGGCGAGGTCGATCGCGTCGGACACGATGTCCGCCAGCCCGTCGGAGAGTTCGAGCGAGATCGTCACGTCGGGGTTGTTGCGCAGGAACTCCGGCAGCAGCGGGGCGACGTGGCGCCGTCCGAAGCCGGCCGGAGCGGTCAGACGGACATGGCCGCTGGCCTTGACGCCACCCAGGGAGACCGCGTCTTCGGCGTTGCGCAGATCGTCCAGAATCCGCTGGCTGTCCTCGAGAAAGGCGTTGCCTTCGAACGTCAGGGCGAGCCGGCGCGTGGTGCGTACGAGCAGTTTGACGCCCAGCCTGGCCTCCAGGGCCGCCAGGCGTCGGCTGATGACGGTGGGCGACACGCCCTCGGCGGCTGCCGCGGCGCTCAGGCTGCCGCGTTGGGCGACGGCGACGAATGTCTCGATCTGCTGGAGTCGGTTCATTTGAGACATGATCCTCAAGATTGATGCAATTATTGCAATAGTCTTTGCGTTGTAAGGACCTTTTTTAGACCTGAACGGACGTTCTACACTCAACGTCTTCCAAGGAGACTCCGCATGGCCCGTCCGCAGGCAACTCCCGCGCGCACCCGCTGGGACGCCGTCATCTTCGATGCCTATGGCACGCTGTTCGACGTGCATTCGGTCATGAGCGCCGCCGAACAGATGTTTCCCGGGCAGGGCGAGGCGCTGTCACGGCTCTGGCGTACCAAGCAACTCGAGTACTCGTGGCTGCGGGCCATGTCCGGGCGCTACAAGCCGTTCTGGGAGATCACGCGGGACGCGCTGCGCTTCTCGGCGGCGCGTCTGGGTCTCGGGCTCGACGAGGCGGCCGAGGGCCGGCTGATGGGCCAGTATGCGAGCCTGTCGGCCTTCCCGGAGAACCTGGACGTGCTGCGGGCGCTGCACGCGGGGGGCCTGGCACTCGGAATCCTGAGCAACGGCAATCGCGACATGATCGAGGTCTCGATCCGCAGCGCAGGCATGAACGGATTGTTCGCGCACGTTCTGTCCTCCGAGCAGGTCGGAACGTTCAAGACCATGTCCGCGGTCTATGACCTCGTTCCGCAAGCCCTGGGCTGTCCGGCCGAGCGGGTCCTGTTCGTGTCCTCGAACGGCTGGGACGCCATTGCCGCACGCTGGTACGGCTTCACCAGCTTCTGGATCAACCGCGACGGGGCGCCGCTCGACGTCCTGGACACGGAACCGAACTTCGTGGGCGCGCGTCTGAACGACGTTGCCGCCATCGCTCTGAATACCCATCAATCCTGAACCGAGAGACGTCAGATGACCGACCGTATCGAACGATTCGACCTCAAGATCGACCCGACGCTGTTCGAGATGATCGAGACGCGCGCATTGCCGGGCACCGGCATTGACGCGGACCGCTTTTGGAAAGGCCTTTCCGAGGTGGTGCACCGGCACGGACCGCGCAACCGCGAGCTGCTCGCGCGACGCGACGAACTCCAGCGGCAGATCGACGAATGGCACCGGTCCCGACGAGGTCAGCCCCACGACGCGGCCGCCTACAAGGCTTTCCTCGCGGAGATCGGCTATCTGGCGCCGGCGGTGGAAGACTTCTCGATCGAGACGACCCAGGTCGATCCCGAGATCGCCTCCGTGGCCGGGCCACAGCTGGTGGTGCCGGTGATGAACGCGCGCTATGCGCTGAATGCCGCCAACGCCCGTTGGGGCAGCCTGTACGATGCGCTCTACGGAACCGACGCGATGGGCGACGCACCCGAAGCCGGCGGCTATGATCCGGCTCGCGGCGCGCGCGTCATTGCCTGGGCCAAAGCCTTCCTGGACCAGGCGTTTCCGCTCGCCGGCGCGAAGCACGATCAGGTCACCGGCTATCGTGTCGAGGGCGGCCGGCTGCTCTGCGCGACGGCCGAAGGCGACCGCGAACTGGCCGATCCACAGGCGTTCGCCGGACACCAGGGCGACGCGGCCGCTCCGACGCGCGTGCTCCTCAGCCACAACGGACTGTACGTCGAGTTGCAGATCGATGCCGCGCATCCGATCGGCGCCGAGGATCCGGCGCACCTGGCCGATGTCCGCATGGAGGCGGCGCTGACCACGATCATGGACTGCGAGGATTCCGTGGCCGCGGTGGACGGAGAGGACAAGGCGCTCGCCTACGGCAACTGGCTCGGGCTGATGCGCGGCGATCTGGCCGAGCGCGTGGACAAGGGGGGCCGTTCATTCGACCGGGTGCTTGCCGACGATCCGGAGTACACGGCTCCCGATGGCAGCACGATCACGCTCAAGGGCCGTTCGCTGATGCTCGTGCGAAATGTCGGGCACCTGATGACCACGCCGGCGGTGCTCGACCGTGACGGCAACGAGATCTTCGAAGGGCTGCTCGACGCGATGTGCACCGTGATGATCGCGATGCACGATCTGGGCAAGAAGAAGGGGCCGCGCAACTCGGTCAACGGTTCCGTGTACATCGTCAAGCCGAAGATGCACGGGCCCGAAGAAGTCTCGTTCGCGGACGCCGTGTTCGCCGACGTCGAGCGGGTGCTCGGGCTGCCGGCCAATACGGTCAAGATGGGCATCATGGACGAGGAGCGCCGGACCACGGTCAATCTGAAGGCCTGCATCCATGCCGCGCGCACGCGCGTGGTGTTCATCAACACCGGCTTCCTGGACCGGACGGGTGACGAGATCCACACGTCGATGGAAGCCGGACCGATGGTCCGCAAGGCGGACATGAAGAACCAGACCTGGATCCAGGCCTACGAACAGTGGAACGTCGACATCGGTCTGGCCTGTGGCCTGTCCGGACACGCCCAGATCGGCAAGGGCATGTGGGCGATGCCCGACCTGATGGCGGCGATGCTCGAGCAGAAGATCGGGCATCCGCAGTCCGGCGCGAATACGGCGTGGGTTCCGAGTCCGACCGCCGCCACGTTGCATGCCACCCACTACCACCAGGTGGACGTCTTCGCGCGGCAGCGTGAACTGGCCGCCGGCGGGCCGCGCGCCACGCTCGATCAGATCCTGACCATTCCGCTGGCCGCGAACCCGGACTGGGACGACAAGGCGATCGACGCCGAGCTCGAGAACAATGCCCAGGGCATC
>JAUIAI010000490.1 GCA_030425615.1 Gammaproteobacteria bacterium | reverse complement strand
CGTCAGCGCCACCGCCGCCAGCGTGACCAGCACGATGTCCGAGACGCCGGCGACGTTGGTGATGGCCGCGGCCGCGTAGGCGCCGATGCAGTAGTGCAGGCCCTGGCCGAAGCTGACGAGGCCGCCGCGCATCATGCCCACGATGCCGAGCGAGACGAGCCCCTTGGCGAGCGCGATGGTGACGAGGAACATCGCCCAGTCGGGCAGCAGGACCGCGCCCGCGCCGAGGGCGAGGGCCGCCGCGGCGGCGGCGGCGAGAAGGGCGGCAGGGCTCATATCTTCCTCGCCTGGGTCTTGGCGAACAGGCCTTCGGGGCGCCAGAGCAGCACCGCGGCCATCACCAGGTAGATGATGAACAGCTCCGCCTCTGGGAGCAGGTGCACGGACGCCGCACGCGCGATTCCGACCATCAGCGCGCCGATGGCGGCCCCCTCGATGGAACCCAGACCGCCGATGATCACCACGGCGAACGCGAGGATGATCACGTTCACCCCGAGACCGGGCGTCACCGAGATCATCGGCGCCGTGAGCGCGCCCCCCAGGGCCGCCAGGAACACGCCGGCGACGAACGCCCACCGGTAGATGCGGCTGATGTTCACACCCATCGACTGGCTCATCTCCGGATCATGGATGACCGCGAGCACGATCTTGCCGGTGCGGGTGCGATTCAGGACGAGCCAGACCGTCAGGCCGACGAGGACCGCCGCCGCGATGATCGCGAAGTCATAGCCGACGTAGAAGAGCGGGCCGATCTCCACGTCGCCGAGCAGCGAGTACGGTTCGAAGACGAAGTACGGCTCGACCCCCCAGATCAGCTTCATGACGTCCTCGAGCACGAGGAAGACACCGTAGGTGACGAGCACGATCAGCACTTCGTCGCGGCCGTAGAAGTAGCGCAACAACCAGCGCTCGAGCACCGGCCCCACCACGACGGCCACGAGCAGCGCCGCGACGATGAGCGCGACATAGCTACCCATCGGGAACGCGTCCCCCCCGTTCGCGAAATAGACTCCGACCAGGGTGGCGGCCGCATAGGCGCCCATGGCATAGAGACTGCCGTGGGCGATGTTCAGGATGTTGAGCACGCCGAAGACCAGCGTGAGGCCGACGGAGACGATGAACAGCCACCCGCCGAAGATCAGACCATCGACGACGATGGTCGCCAGCAATTCCATGTCAATCGGGCCCGTTTGACGTCCAGGAGAATGAAACGAGGGCCGCCGTCGACCGACGGCGGCCCCTGGCCGGGCGCGCCGACCACGACGCGCACAACCGGTTCAGGTCAGTCGCACTGGGCGCCGGGGAACCCCTGCTTGATCCAGTCGGCAGCCTTGATGCCGTTGGGCGGATTCACGCAGCGCGAATCGTAGTACTCGAGATCCACGAGGGTCATCTGTCCCGAGCCCTCGTCGAACTTGGTCCGGCCGATGGCATTGGGCTGGATCGCCTGATGGCCGTCGGCGAGCGCCATCTCGATACGTCCGGACGGAGCATCCCAGGCAAGGCCCTTCATCGCGGCAGCGAGTTCCTCGTCGTTCGGTTTCTTACCGCCATTGGCCGCCATCGCCTTCTCGACGGCGGTCTTCAGGCCGAGAAGACCCTGCCACATCCGGAACGGAGCCTGCACCGGGAACACGCCGAACTCCTTCTCGTAGGCGTTCCACAGGGTCTCGGTCAGTTCCCCGCCGCGGGCCTTCGCGGCCAGGCCGTTCACACCGCGCGCACCGAGAATGATGCCGTCGGGCATCTTGTTGCCGAGCTGGGGCATCACGTGGTCACCGGCGGACAGCGCGATCTGCGAGCGCTTGTGCAGCCCGCGAACCGACATCTGCAACACGAAGGCCTGCAGATCACCGCCCCAGAGCGACGAGTGGACAAGGTCCGCACGCTCACGAAGCAGCGCGGAGATTTCGCTGCCGTACTGCCCGGCACCGAACTTCGGGAACAGCGAGGTCACTGCCTTCGAATCCGGCTGGAGCTGACCCATGGCGCCTTCGAAGTCGGCCCAGGAGTCCTGGCCCCAGGCGTAGTTCTGGTTGATACCGGCGTAGGTCTTCACCTCGATCCCGCGCGACGTCATATAGCGCGCGAGCGAAACATTGTCCATCGCCGCGTGGGCCGCCGTACGGAACACGTATTCGTACTTCCCGTCCTCGAATACCCGGGGCGTTCCGCAGTCATAGAGGATCGTGAACGCCTTGAGTTCTTCCGCCACGGGCGGCACGGCCAGGCAGTCGCCGGAACTGACATAACCCACCACAGCGTCCACCTGCTCGCGCTGGACGAGGTTGCGGAACTCCTGAACCTGCTTGGTCGCCCCACCGGCCTCGTCGACGAGCACCACCTCGACGTTCATGCCCCCGAAGCCCTTCTTGTCGTACGGTGCGGGCAGTTTGCCGGCATTGGCCATGTCGATCAGGACCTTTCCGCCGTTCCAGGCCGGAACGCCGAAGCTTTCCGCCGCCTGCCCCGAAAGGAAGGTGATGACACCGATCTTGAAAGTCTCGCCGTCGGCCGCGAGGGCCGGGGCACCCGCCGACAGGCCTGCCGCGAGCAGGCTCGCGGCAAGCGCCTTGTGCGTCGTGTTCATGGCTGGGTCTCCATTGATGTTGGATTGCGCATTCATGCCGCGCTCTTCGGTGTGCGCACCGGTCGGGCCGGAACGCCTCGCGCAGAACCGCGACGCAGTTCTCCGGCTGCGTGTCGCCGCACATGAAAATGTCCAGCGCGGCATAATTGTGTTCGGGCCACGAGTGGATCGAAATGTGGCTTTCGGCCAGCACGGCGACCCCGGAGACGCCGAAATTCTCGTCGAAATGATGCAAGTGGATGTGCAGCAGCGTCGCACGGTCAACAGGCAGAAACAGGCTCTTGGGCAAATGGTTGCGAATGTCGTTCTTGACGAGATCCGCATTGTGCTCCAGCTTGCTGACTTCCGGGGCCAGCCGATTCACCTGTTCCGAATCACCCTCACAGAAAGCCGTAAGGGCTTCCCCTGCTCGCTCGACGCATATCGCAACCCGCTCCATATGCGCTTGCAGCGCACTGAAGGGCGATCGGCCAAACAGTTTCGCAATGGTGATCATTGAGGGCTCCTGAGGCGGATAGCATAACAGGAAAAACACATCCCGTTTTCACACAATTTTTCTTCTAACACAACGGTTTGCCGCGTTTTTCAGACCCGCCGATAGGCTCTATGATGTCGCGATGTTTGACGATCCTAATGCCCAATCCAAGCCCATCCATCTGGACCTGAAAAAGGACCAGGGGCTGACCGTGAAATGGTCCGATGGCCGCGAAAGCTTCAATCCGATCACCTATCTGCGTAAATGGTCCCCCTCTGCCGACGCTCGCCAACTCCGCGAAGAGATGGCAAAGAATCCGCTGACGGTCCTCCCCACCTCAGCCAAAGGCGATGGCAAGCCATTGACGGCTACCGGCGCGGAAATGGTCGGCAACTACGCGATCAAAATCCTCTTCTCCGACGGCCATGACACAGGCATCTACAGCTGGGACTACCTCCGGCAAATCGACCCGGACGGTGACAACGCCAACGCGATCACGAAGCCGAAGTTGGAAGAGTGAGCCAACGGCAACCCGATTAATGAGCCGCGTC
>JAUIAI010000489.1 GCA_030425615.1 Gammaproteobacteria bacterium | reverse complement strand
GGCCGCCAACTACGCGGCCGCGATCGCCGAGCACCACCGGGACAAGGGCCTGAACGTGCTGTTCCTGATGGACTCGCTGACCCGTTACGCCATGGCGCTACGCGAGATCGCGCTGGCGATCGGCGAGCCACCCGCGACCCGTGGCTACCCGCCTTCCGTATTCGCAAGAATGTCGGAGTTGATCGAGCGCAGCGGAACGGGCGACGAGGGTCAGGGTGCGGTGACCGCGCTGTTCACCGTGCTGGTCGAGGGCGACGACCTCGCCGACCCGGTCGGCGACGCGGCTCGATCCTATCTCGACGGGCATGTCGTGTTGTCCCGCGAACTCGCGGAGCAGGGCCACTTCCCGGCTGTGGACATCGAGCGATCCATTTCACGGGTGATGACGTCGGTCGTGGACGAATCGCATCAGAGAATCGCGCGTCAGGCCCGGGCACACTGGGCCACATACTCACGAAACCGCGAACTACTCAGCATCGGCGCGTATTCGCCGGGCAACGACCCAGAACTGGACCGCGCCATCGCGCTGCAGCCGGCGATGCGCGACTTCCTGAGGCAGCAGATCGACGACGCGAGCGCGTTGCCGGAGACGCTCGGTGCGCTGACCGCCCTCGCCGGCGCGCAGGAAGGGGATACGGCATGACGCTGACACCCAGGCTGCTGGGACTGCTCGGCCGGCTCGCCCGCCAGCAACGTGACCGCCGTGCGCTCGATGCGCACGATGCGAACGACCGTCATCGTCAGGCGCGACTCACGGCGGACGCGCTCGCGCGCTTCGAGGCCGAGCAGTTCGCGCGTCGTCGTGCCGCCACCGGCCATCCCTCCTCGGTGGCCCGCCTGCGCATCGAACAGGGTTTCCAGAAGAAGTTGGGCCAGGCTCGCGATCTGCAGTCGAAGGCCGTGGCGGCCGAGTCACTGCGGGCGGACCAGGCGAAGGCCGCGCTTCTGGCCGAACAACGCCGTGCCAAGGCGCTCGAGTTGCTGATGCAAAGGCGCGAGCGCGAGGCGCTGGCCACGGCATGGAAGGCCGAACTGACCGAATCCGAAGAACTCACGGCCCGGCGCCACGGCGTCGGACCCCGCAATTGACCGAGAATCCAGATGCCTACGACTCCGAAAGCCACCCAGGGCCCGATCGAACTGCTGACTCCGAGCCCGCGAGGCAAAGCCACCGAAGGCGCCGCCCAGGACAGCACGTTCGCGGACACGCTCGCGGCCCAGACTATCGGAGCGGACACGGAGGGGTCCGTCGAGGACACGATTGCCGGCCCGGCAAAGGCCCTGGGCAAGCATCGCTCCCGGGGATCTGCGGCCGCCAAGGACGGCGAGGCCACGATCACAATCGCAGACACGGCGGCGGCCAGCGGCCGCGACACCCCGGCCGTGTCACCCTCGGCTTCACCTTTGTCTTCCCCTTCGCCCGGCGGATCAGCAGCCCTGGCCGCACGACCGGACGGCTCGATGCCGATGGCCACGCCCCCGAAACCGACGGGCGCCCATACGCCGGTCGGCGCTCTCCGGCAGCCGGCGGGCACGGACGCGGCTCAGCCAGTCACGTCCCCGACGGCCACCAGTTCCGGAGTCGACTCGGAGAAAGTGCCGGCCTTCGCCGCATCGGCAGGTTCGAAGACGACTGCGCCGCTCGGTCCGCCCAGCACGACCGGTTCCCATGATCCGTCGGCGAACGGGTCGGTCGCGGGGACGACGGATCCCCGACCGGCGGCCTCCGGAATCGCAGCCACGACATCCGTGCCGACGGCAAGCCCGACCCCGGGTTCGCCGACGCCGACGTCCGGCGCGAATGCCTCCGCCACGGGCGACGCCGGCAAGGGTCCGACAACGGGCACCTCGCGCACTTCCCGGTCGGGCGAGACGGGCGGCGTGGTGACCAAGGCGCCGACAAAGGGGCTCGCGACCCCGACGGCGGAAACGACAGACACGGCAAAGACGACGAACGCCGCCGGGATTTCCGGATCGCTCTCACCCGCCGGTGGTTCGACGGGCGCTTCCTTCACCCTCGTGTCAGGCCCGGCCGAGCCGGGCCCTCTGAGCGCCGAGAGCCTGACGGGCAACATGAACGCCGGTGCGGTCGAAACGGCAGCGGATGTGCACGCAAGCGCGCAGGCCGAGGATCCGCTCGGTGCGCCGATCGATCTCACCGCCGATCCGGAAGACCTGCGCGCCCAGCTCGGCGATCGGGTCGCCATGGCCGTGACCCGGAGCGTCGAGCGCGCGGAGGTCCAGGTCAGGCCCGAAGGGATGGGGCCGATTCGAATCGAATTGACGATGCAGGGCAACGAGGCTCATGTCCAGTTCGCGGCCGCGCACGCCGACACCCGCAACCTGCTGGCCGATTCGACGGATGCGTTGCGTGGAATGCTCGCCGAGCGCGGAATCCAGCTGGGCAGCGCCACGGTCGGTCAGGACGGTGGCCGTGCTCCGTCCGATCAGGAGCGCGCTCCCCAGGGCACGCTCGGGTGGATCGCCACTCGATCGACCGACAGCGACGCCGAACCGATACGCGGTGCCCTGCCGGTGTCCTCCGGTCGATCCGGAGCGACCGGCGTCGACCTCTTCGCCTGATCGACCGCTCATCGGGCGATTCGAAGCTGAAGCCATCGATGCCGGACGCTTTTCCGGCGTTGGCGCCCCTCAAGTTTCGCGAATACTGTCCGCGACCGACACGAACGGCGAACCCGGGGCGACCACCCGGGGCTGACGCCTCTTTACGGAGAAACCATGGCTGACAGCAAGCCCGAAGAGGAAGCGCCCAAGAAGAAGAGCAAACTTCCGATCATCATCATCGCCGTCGTGCTCCTGCTCGGCGGCGGCGGCGGTGCCGGATGGTTCTTCTTCATGAAGCCCAAGGCGGACGAGGCCCATGCGGAGGCCGGGGCGGAAGACTCGCATGCCGAGGAATCCCCACGCGCCGAGCGCCGTCCCAAGCGGCGATCGCGAACCAAGGACGACGGGCCTCGCCTGTTCGTCACGCTCGAACCCTTCGTCGTCAACCTGAACGATCCGGAGCAGGACCGCTTCGCCCAGATCGGGGTCGTCTTCGAGGTCGAGGACAACACGGTAGAAGCCGACATCAACGCCGTGACCCCGGCGATCCGGGATGCGATGATGATGCTCATCACCTCCAAGACGGCGAAGGAACTCCTCACGGTCCAGGGCAAGAAGACCCTCGCTCAGCAGATGGTGCTGGCGACCAACGCGATCCTGGACGGCGACGCACCGCCGCCCATCGTGCAGTCGCCCGACCCGGCGGCAGCCCCCGCCGCAACCGCGCACGGCGGGGACCCGGCGAATCGCTTCGCCCCGCCCGAGACGCAGGCCCATGCACCCGGCGCGCCCGGAGTACCGGGCACCGCGCAGCCGGGCACTCACGGAGCCCCCCCCAACCCCTACGGCGTCGCCCAGGGCGCGTACGGCGCTTACGGCGCCCCGCCGGGGAGCCCGTACGGCGAACCCAACCCCTATTACGGCGCCCCGCCGGCTTTCGACGCCTACGGCCGCCCGATCCCCGCTTCGCCCTGGAACGCGGCCCAGTACGACTACCCCGAACGCGTCGAGACGGCCCACTTCTCGTCGTTCATCATCCAGTAAGCGACGGCAATGTCCGATCA
>JAUIAI010000488.1 GCA_030425615.1 Gammaproteobacteria bacterium | reverse complement strand
GATGCCGCAGCACCGGGGCCTCCTGTTCGAGCGTACGGAACTGAACCCGGAGCGGCTGGACCCCCTCTACCTGGCGGTGGTGGAGTGCGTCGAGGAAGCCGTGATCAACGCGCTGGTCGCGGGAGAGGACGTACCGACGGTCAAGCCGGCCGGACGGATCTGTCGGGCCATCGATACCGCCCGGCTCGAGCAGATTTTTCAGACCCGCTGAATCAGACCCGGCGCCCGGTCATGGCCCGCGCAGCCAGTTCTCCGACACGCCGTTCAGATCGCGCCGGGCCACCGGATGATCGTGCGGCATGGGGTCGAGCCGCAAGCGCGAAAGGCGGGTGTACGCGATCTTCCATTCGCCGTCGATCTTGCGGTATTCGTCCTCGTAGTGGCCGAGGCCGATGAAGCCACGATGGCCCGGCGCCTCGCGCGGCGATCGATCGCCGAACAGTTCCACGATATCCATCATCGCCCAGACGACGCGCACGCGCCCCGGGGCGATGAACTCGATCTCGGGCATGTGACAGTGGTGAACCGTGACGGCATCGGCCAGTCGCGAAGAGATGCCCGAGATGAACGTGTCGAGGGTGGAGCCGCTCGGCGCGGAGCCGAACCCGTCGAACACGACGTCCTCCGTGAAGAGCGCGCGCAGACGCGCCCACTGTTTGGTGTCGACGAACCTGCAGTACTCGGCCTTCAGTCGCTTGACGTGCTCGAAGTCGAGCAGGCGTTCGATGTCTGGATTGCTCATGGGAAACGTCTCCTTCCGGATGATGGCTTTCAGCATAGCCGAACGGCGCGTCGCGCTCAGCCGCGGACGGCCGCCTCTCGCGGATCAGTTGGTAAGCGGTTGACACCGACGCACCTGCGTGCGAATACTGGACGACTCGGGAACCGGTCCACGAACAACGATGCCCTTCTTCCGTCAGCGAAATCCGGGTGCGCCCGGCTCCGACAAGGTTCGTGCCACGGCCACGAAGGCCCTCGCGTGAGTCGCTCTCCGCTCCTTCGCGTCACACGTCTCGATCTCTGGGTGGATCCCGTCTACGATGCGCGCCTTCTCGAGGCTCCGGGCGTGGCGCTCACCGTCGCGCCCGCGCAGGGCGATGACGACCTCACCTGGCAGGCCCTGCGCGACGCGGACGTCTACCAGATCTCTGCGGCCAAGGACGAATTACCGCGTCCTTTCCACGCGGACGCGACCTTGCTGTCCCGCTGCCCCGATCTGATCATGGTCTCCAGCGTCGGGGCCGGCTACGACACGATCGACGTCGACGCGTGCACCGCGGCGGGCGTGCTGATCGTCAACCAGGCGGGCGGCAACGCGGCATCGGTTGCAGAGATGACCCTCGGCCTGATGCTCGCGGTGTCGCGGCGTATCGTCGAATCGGACCGGCGCCTGCGGCAGGAGCAGGGCTTTTCGCGCGAAGATCTGATGGGCCGTGACCTCGGCGGCAGGACGCTGGGAATCGTCGGCATCGGATTCGCCGGTACCGCCACCGCGCGCCTGGCCCGCGCGTTCGGCATGCGCGTGCTCGCCACGGATCCTACGTGTCCCCGGCCGAGATCCGAGCCAGAGGGGCGGAACCGGCGTCGCTCGACGCGCTGGTCTGCGCGAGCGACGTCGTCTCCCTGCACTGCCCGCGCGATGCCTCCACACTCGGCCTGTTCGACGCCCGTCGATTTTCGACAATGAAGCCCGGTTCGATCTTCGTCAGCACTGCGCGCGGCGGCATCCATGACGAAAGTGCGCTCGCCGACGCGCTGGCGCGCGGTCACCTGTCCGGCGCCGGCCTCGATGTCTGGGAGACAGAACCCCCGCCGCACGACCATCCGCTGCTGGCCCTGCCCAACGTGGTTGCCACTTTCCACACCGCCGGGGTTTCGCACGAGGGGCGGCGAGGCGTCGCCGAGAGCGCCGCCGCACAGGTGCTCGGTCTTCTGAAGGGCCGGCGCCCCCGCCACGTGGTCAACCCGCAGGTCTGGCCCCAGGTGGCCGAGCGACTGCGCAGCCGCGGCTTCGACGTGGCCGACTGACCCGGCTCAGACGAAAACCATTCCGCCGTCGATCAACACCGACTGCCCGGTCATGCCGGCGGCCTCGGGCGACGCCATGTAGACCGCCAGATGCGCACACTCCCCGGGTTCCAGGAACCGGCCCTGGGCGATCCGGCGCAGCAACTCACCGTGCACGCTCTCGGGGGTCGTTCCGGCCGCACGGGCATTGTTCTGTTCCAGAGCGTCCGCCATGTCGGTGCGCACGAGACCCGGACAGATCGCGTTGACCGTCACGCCCTGCTGCGCGAACTCGAGCGCCGCGCACCGGGTAAGTCCAACGACCGCGTGCTTCGAAAGGTTGTAGACGGCCTGGTTTCGCGAGGCCCACTTGCCGGCCGTGGACGCGAGATTGATGATGCGTCCGTAGCCACGCGGTGCCATGTGGGCGAGCGCGGCCTGCATGAGGAACATCGGCGCCTTGACGTTGACCGAGAGCGTCCTGTCGACGTCCGCCTCCTCGTATTCGAGAAACGGCTTGCCCACGTAAACGCCCGCATTGTTCACCAGGATGTCCAGCTTGCCGAAGGCGGTCACGGCGGCCGTGACCAGAGCCGCGGCCGCACCGGATCCGGCCACGTCCGCGGCACGGGTCTCGATTCGCGTGCCGAAGCCGGCCAGTTCCTGCCGGGCGGCCGCCAGCGTCTCTTCGCGCGTGGCCACCAGCAGCAGGTCCGCGCCCTCGCGTGCGAATTCGCGTGCGATCGCCAGACCGATGCCGCGGCTCGCGCCGGTGATCAGCGCGCTGTTGCCGGCCAGGCGCCCGTTCCGCCGATCCTGCATGTCAGCCTCCCACCCTGGCGCCGGCCGGAATCGTCCTCGGCGCGCTGTTCAACTGCTCGATGGCGAAACCGGCGGCCGCCTTGTAGCCCGCCATGAATTCGGCCCGCTCCTGCGGACTGATCACCTCGTCGATGTTCTCGAACGTTCCGCCGCAACGCTCGTCCACGAGATTCAGCAGGCCGAACGGCCCGGCTCCACGGTTGCGCAGCACGACCGCCGAGATCTTCTCGCAGAGCGCGGCATCGTAGGCGGCGAGCGCCTCGGGCGTGACGCCGTGTTCGAGCA
Organism: Gammaproteobacteria bacterium; assembly: GCA_030425615.1. GTDB lineage: Bacteria > Pseudomonadota > Gammaproteobacteria > Burkholderiales > Burkholderiaceae_E > JAUIAI01. The sequence goes on along the minus strand of JAUIAI010000488.1, from coordinate 517 downwards.
TGCAGGCACCCAGCACCCGGGCATCCACGATGGCCTGGCTCGCCCCGTTCGAGCCCGTGGGATACATGACGTGGGCAGCGTCGCCGAGAAGGGCGACACGCCCGTCCTGCCAGGTGGGGACCGGATCGCGGTCGATCATCGGGTACTCGTAGACCGGATCGGCGCCCGCCAGCAGCCCCGGCACGTCCAGCCAGTCGTAGCGCCAGCCCTCGAAGTGGTGGACGAAATCCTGTAGCGCGACGCGCTTGGTCCAGTCACCCCCCTGCCAGCCGGCGGAGTTGTCCACCGTGACCTCGGCGATCCAGTTGATTGTGGCGAGACCGCTGGCCGGATCCGGGTGCGAGATCGGGTAGAACACCAGGCGGTGGCGGTGCGTTCCCAGCCCCACGAACGACGAACCGGAGCGGATCGGCCTGCCCGGACTGGTGCCCCGCCACATGATGGCGCCTCCCCACTGAATGGGGGGTTGCGCAGGGTGCATCTGGGCGCGCACGGCAGAGTGCAGACCGTCGGCAGC
>JAUIAI010000487.1 GCA_030425615.1 Gammaproteobacteria bacterium | reverse complement strand
GTCGCCCCCCCCCTCGCCTGGCGCCGGCTCCAGGAGGTCCCTGCGCCTGTCCGGGATCCCTTGAATCGTTTGGCGGCCCATCCACGGCGGCGCGGCCTGACGGGCCTGGGAGCGTTCCCGGCAAGCCCTTAAGATCCGGTCAGGAGGCGGACATGACGAACGACGAGAGAACCCCCGTACTGGTCGGCTGCGGCCAGATCACCCAGCGTGAGACCGACCCGCGAAAGGCCCGCGACCCGATGGCCCTCACGGTGGACGCCTGTCGCCTCGCGGCCGCCGACGCCGGAGCGGGCGATGCCTTGCTCGAGGCGCTCGACGCCGTCGTGGTGATCCGCTCGTTCTCGGACACGAGCTGGCGTTTCGCCTGCCCGTTCGGACAGAGCTCGAACCCGCCGGCCACGCTGGCACGACGGATCGGCGCCACGAGGGCCGATCTGCTGGTCTATACGTGGGCCGGCGGAAACATGCCGCAGTGGTGCCTGAACCGCCTCGGGGAGCGCGTCGCGAGGGGCGAGCTCACGGCGGCCGGCGTTGCCGGCGGCGAGGCGCTGGCCACTCAGAAGGCCGCCCAGCGGGGCGACATTTCGCTCGACTGGAGCGACGAGCCCGGCGGGCGGCCCGAGAACTGGGGAATCGCGGCACGAGGCTGGTCCGATCTGGAGGACCGCCACGGAATGCGGGGTGCGATCTATGCGTACCCCCTCTTCGAACAGGCGATCCGCGCGGCGCGGGGTCGAACGCTCGCGGAGCACCGGCAAACCATGGGCCGGCTGCTCGCGCGCTTCGCTGCGGTGGCCGCGGCCAATCCGCTCGCGGACCGGCGCGCCGGCTACGATGCCGAGACGATCGCCACCCCCGGGCCGCAGAATCCCTACATCGGTTTCCCCTATACGAAGCTGATGAATGCCAACGCGTTCATCGACCAGAGCGCGGCGGTGATCATGACCAGCGTGGCGCACGCCCGCCGGCTCGGCGTTCCGGAGGACCGATGGGTCTTCCTGCACGGCTGCGCGGACGCCCATGACCACTGGTACCTCACGGAGCGCGAGCAGTTGCACTCACCTCCGGCGATGGCGAGGGTGTTCGCCAGGACCCTGGAGATGGCCGGTGTCGGCATCCAGGACGTCTCGTCGATGGACATCTACAGTTGCTTTTCGTCGGCGGTGGAAGCCGCCTGCGCCGCCCTGGGTATCCCGGAGGACGATCCCCGGGGCCTCACCGTGACCGGCGGACTGCCCTACTTCGGCGGGCCCGGCAACAATTACGTGACCCATTCGATCGCCGAGATGATGCACCGGGTAAGGGCCGCGCCGGGATCATGGGGGCTGGTGACCGCCAACGGGAACTATCTGACGAAACAGTCGGCCGGGCTCTACAGCACCCGCCGTCCGACTAATCCGTTCGAGCCGGAGGACCCGGCACGGCTCCAGGCCGAGATGGACGCCGTCCCCAAGGCACCGGTCGCGGAACGCGCCGACGGCCACGGGACCCTCGAGACCTGGACGGTGATGAACGACCGCAACGGACCCGCCTGGGCGATCGTGCTCGGGCGCCTGGCCGACGGCCGTCGCTTCATCGCCAACACGCCGACCGACCCCGGCCTGCTCGAACGCATGCAACGCGAGGACATGATCGGCGTCACCGGCCAGGTGAGCTGTGATGCGCAGGATCGCAACCTCTTCGTACCGGCATCCTGAGCACCGGCCCGCCGGCACGAGGCCAGGCGCAGCCGACCCCGTGCCCGGACCGGGCGCGGGTCAGGACCGGCGGGCGGCCTCCGTCATCTGCGCACGCTCGCGTGTCAGGTAGCGCAGCGCGGCGTCATCGCCCGCGCGTCGAGCAGCCTCGATGGCGTACAGCGAAAACAGATCGCGCTGGGCATGGCTTGCACCGACCTCGATCAGACGCGGTCGCAGCTCGATCATGCGCGTCAGGGCACCGGCCGGATCACCTTCTTCGAACCGGACCAGGCTCTCGCCCATGCCGATGGCCACATCCCGCAGCGCGCGCGGCAGATCGGTGTCCGCGCTCTCGGCCACCGCGCGCATCGAGTCCAGGAAATCGCGCGCCTCGCTGAACCGACGCGTGCGCGCAAGCGTCAGCACATGATTGAGATCGGTGAACGCGAGCACGTGATCGTGCAGGTTGGCCACTGCGTGCTCGCCCAGGATCTCCCAGCGGTCGCCGACGTCCACACCTGCGAACTCGAGCCGGGCCAGGAACGCAGCAGCGTTCTGGATGTCCAGATAGAAGGCGCTCTGGGTGTCGTAGATCGATCGATCATAGAGTTGCAGCGCCTCGTCGAGTTCGCCGGCCTCGATGACGAACAGGCCACGGTGCCACCAGAGATGCCCCCGAAAGGGATTGCGGTCCGCCCAGGCATCGGCCGGATAGTCGAGCCATGCGAGACCCTCCCGCGTGCGACGCTGCATCTCCATCACATGCGCGACGGAGTGAATGGCCCAGAGATCGTCCGGGTTCGATTCCACCGCCTGCCGGCCGAAGGGTTCGGCCTGCGAATAGAGGTTGTTCTCCTCGAGACCGAAGCAGAGCATGCCCAGGACGTTGCCGCGGCCGGGAGTATCCGCTCCGTAGGCTTCGAGTACCGACGCAGGCGCCGTGGCGAGCTGGCGGCTGCGCCCGCACCAGAAGGTGACGAAATGGTGCAGACGCAAGGCAGCCAGATCCAGCGGATGCTGCATGAGGATGAATTCCCACCGTGCACAGGCCTCGAGGAGCCGGCCCTCGAGCCAGAGGCCGAGCGCATCCACGTGCTGCTGCTCACGCGACGTCGCGCCGGCGGCGCACGCACGTGCGCGGGCCAGCGCGTCTCGTGCACCGTCCAGCACGGTGGTGCTGCTGAACAGCATCAGCATGTAGCCACGCATGCATTCGGCCATGCAGAACGCCGGGTCCTCTGCCAGCGCCTGCTTCAGCAGAGGCATGACCGTGACACGGTAGTCCAGCCAGTCCTGGACGGCCTGGTTGTAGCGTTGGCCGCCGCCTCACTCTCAGTGGAGAGGCTCAGGCCTCTGACGTCCTGCATCGTCACCATGGCGTTCCTCCGAGGAGCCGACAGCGTACCGCGAACCGGACCGGACGCCGATCGGCCGGTCGGACCGGACCGCGCCACGGCGGCCGGCACCGATGGGCAGGCCCCCGGTGGGAGGGGACCCCTGATGGACGGGCTCCCGGATGGGCAGAGCCGTCAGGCGCCGGCGGTCTGCTCCACCCGCACGCCCGCCTCGCGGGCGACGACCGCGGCCGGCCGGCGCTGGTCTTCGCGGATCATGTCGACGGCCTTCTCCGCGACCATCACGGCCGGCGCATGCGTGTTGCCGGACACGAGCGTCGGCATGACCGAACAGTCGACGACCCGCAGGCCTCTCACGCCGTGGACTCGCAGGCGCGCATCCACGACCGCCATGTCGTCATTGCCCATCCGGGCCGTGCCCACGGGGTGGAAGATCGTCTGCCCCCTCTCCCGGCTGAACTGCAGCAGCGCGTCCTCGCCCTGCACCGCATCGCCGGGCAGGACCTCGCGCTTCACGTAGGGACGCATGGAGTCCGATGCCGCGATCGCGCGCGCGGTCTGAACCGCCGCCACCGTGGTCCGTCGGTCCAGTTCGGCGGCGAGATAG
>JAUIAI010000486.1 GCA_030425615.1 Gammaproteobacteria bacterium | reverse complement strand
GGGTCTTCAGCGTTGCATAGTCGCCGGGGATCGTGGTGGCGCCGTAGTTCTTCGCGCGTCCGACGATCTGTTCGGCCATGCGGCTGATCTCGTTCATGAACTGTGAACGGTCGAGCTCACCCTTCTCGATACGAGACAGCTTCGCCTCCCATTCGCCGGTGAGCTCGGGCATTGTCAGTTCGGTGACGCCGAGGCCGCGCAGCAGGGTCATGAGCTGGAACGCCTTGGTGGTCGGGATGAGCTCCTTGCCCTCGCGAACGAGATAGGTCTCGCCGATCAGCCCCTCGATGATGGACGCCCGCGTCGCGGGTGTGCCCAGGCCCTTGCCCGCCATGGCCTCGCGCAGTGTGTCGTCCTCCACCAGTTTGCCTGCCCCTTCCATGGCCGAAAGCAGCGTCGCCTCGGTGTAACGCGGCGGCGGTCGGGTGGCCAGATCGAGAATGGAGAGTTCAAGCGTTCGGGCCCTTTCGTCCGGAGCCACGGGAACCAGATCGTCACCCGCGGCCGTACGACCGTACACGGCCAGCCAGCCGGGTTCCACGAGTACGCGGCCTTCGGTACGGAACCGGTGGCCGGCCACTGTCGTGTGGCGCGTGGTCACCCGGTACTCGGCCGGCGGGAAGAAGATGGCCAGGAACCGCCGCAGCACCAGGTCGTAGATCTTGGTCTCGGCCTCGCTGAGATTGCGCGGTGACTGCAGCGTGGGAATGATTGCGAAGTGGTCGGAGATCGCGGCGTCGTTGAAGATCCGCTTGTTCGGCCGCACCCAGCCCTGCTCGATGACGCGACCCGCGTGGGGCGTCACCGGATTCTTGTTGCCGGGATCCAGTTCGGCGAGGCGCGGGCCGGCTTCGTTCCGCACCATGGTGATCGTCTCGCGCACCGTGTCGACGTAGTCTTCCGGCAAGGCACGAGAATCGGTTCGCGGATAGGTCAGGACCTTGTGGCGTTCGTAGAGGGCCTGGGCCAGCGACAGCGTGGCTCGCGCGGAGAACCCGAAACGGGCGTTCGCCTCACGCTGCAGGCTGGTGAGGTCGAACAACTGGGGCGCGCTCTGATTAGAGGGCTTCGTCTCCTCGGCGATCTCACCCGACCCGCCTTCACAGGCCGATACGATGGCCTCGGCGGATTCTCGCGACCAGAGGCGCTCGGCACGCTTGTCCGGGTCGTCCGGGTCCTTGCGGAACTCGGGATCCACCCATTTGCCCTCGTACTCTCCCGCCGCAACGCCGAAGTTGGCGCGGATCTCGAAGTACTGTTTGGGAACGAAGCGCTTGATGGCCTCCTCGCGCTCGACGACGATCGTCAGCGTAGGGGTCTGAACCCGGCCGACCGGGGTCAGGTAGAAGCCGCCGTCCTGCGAATTGAACGCGGTCATGGCCCGGGTGCCGTTGATGCCCACGAGCCAGTCTGCCTCGGAACGGCAGCGGGCGGCGTCGGCCAGCGGTTGCAGGGCCTCGTCCGAGCGCAGACGCTCGAAAGCCTCCCGAATGGCCTTCGGTGTCATGGACTGCAGCCAGAGCCGGCGGATGGGCTGCTTCGCCTTGGTGTACTGGGCGATCAACCGGAAGATGAGCTCGCCTTCGCGTCCCGCGTCGCACGCGTTGATGAGGGTATCGATGTCCTTGCGTCTGATCAGCCGGGCGAGCAGCTTGAGCCGGTCCTCGGTCTTGCTGATCGGATTGAGCTCGAAGTGGTCGGGCAGCACGGGCAGGTTCGTGAACGACCATTTTCCCCGTTTGACCTCCACTGTGTCCGGGGCCTTGATCTCGACCAGGTGGCCCACTGCGGACGAGACCACGTACTCGTCGCCCTCGAAATAGTCCTTCTCGCGCTTGAGACCGCCCAGTGCGCGGGCAATGTCCGCGGCAACCGAGGGCTTCTCGGCGATGATGAGTGCTTTACCCATGGGGCGCCCGGGGGCGCAACTCCTTAGCTTTGGTTCGGAACGCCGCGCCCCGGTGAGCGGGGTCCATGGCCTTCCTGACGGTCTGGGAGGCGCAGCCTGCTCCGGGAGAGGCCCGCCAAACGGCCGCTCATCATAAGGACCGACACCAGGGGAGGCAAGCCGATCGTCGTGCCGGTGCGGTCGGGGGCGACGAGGTTGCGAACCTGTTGGAGCAATGGATTCCCCGGGGGGCGCGCTCAGGGATCGACGGCGTCATGCGGGTGTCGACGTGCCAGGCTGGCTCAGGCGACCCGTTGCACCCGGCCATCCGGAAGACGGGCCACCCGGCCCTCGAGTTCGAGTTCGAGGAGTTGGCAGGCGATCTCCGGATGGCTTCCGGAAGAAGCCTCAAGAAGTGAGTCCATACTTACGGGATCCCAGCCCATTGCCGACAGCAGGGCTTCGGCGGGCGGTGACGACTGGGCTGCGGCCCGGGTCGCAGTCGATGGCGGACGAACCGCGAACCCGGGGAGTTCCTCGAGGACGTCGGTCGCGGACTCGACCAGCTTGGCGCCCTGACGGATCAGCTGGTGACAGCCCCGGCTCTGTGGCGAATGGATCGAGCCGGGAATGGCGAACACCTCCCGGCCGAGGTCACCGGCGAGCCGGGCGGTGATCAGGGATCCACTCTGACGCGCTGCTTCCACGACCAGCACGCCGGCGGCCATAGCGGCGATGAGGCGGTTGCGACGAGGGAAGTTCTGGCGCACGGGTGGGGCGCCCAACGGAAGCTCCGTCACAAGTGCACCGCGTTCGACGATGCGGTGCGCCAGATCCCGGTGCGCGGCGGGATAGACGCGGTCGATTCCGGTGCCCATGATGGCGACGGTCGTGCCCGACGGGCTTGACAGCGCCCCTTCGTGGGCGGCCGCGTCGATACCCTGGGCCAGCCCGCTGATGATCGTGAGGCCGGCGTCGGCAAGCGCGCGGGAGAATGCCCGCGCGTTCGACCTACCGCCCGCTGTGGCATGCCTGCTGCCGACGACTGCGAGAGCAGGCGCGTTCAGACACGTAAGTGAGTACCCGCGCACATAAAGTACCAAGGGAGGGTCCGTGAGCGCCAGCAGGGCTTGCGGATAGTCGGGATCCGCAAGGGTCAGAAGTCGGCAGTCAGGGTCGGACTGCCAGTCGAGGGCGGCCTGGACCGCCGTGTCCCGCTCCGGGTCAGGGCCGAGCAGCGCAACGGCCGCATGCTGCCCGATGACTTTCGACAGGGCCGCGGCACCGCTGCCCAGAAGGTCGTCCGGCGGGCCGAACTCGCGCAGAAGCGCCAGGCGCTCCTGCGCGCCGAGGCCCCGTGTCAGGGCCAGCCGCAGCCAGGCCGGCAGGTCGCCAGCGGCGGATTCACTCGGGACGGATGACGGTGTCGCCAACGGTGATGGACTGTGAGGCTTCCATCACCAGACCATACGCGATGTGATCGAAGCTGCGGAAGACCACGAGGTAGCCGACCGACTCATCCGGAAGTTTGACGGCCTCCCGGGCCTCGCGATCCATCACCGTGCGGCCGAGTTGCTGGATCTCGAGCACATGGCCGGGCTCGAGCCCCGCGTCCTTGCCGATGTTCAGCGCGACGACAGAGTTCTTGCCCACCTGACTCACCCCCCGATAGACCGAGACGATACGGCCGAGGAGGTCCTTCTCAGGCGCATGAGGCACGACATTCAGAATGGAGGCACGCTCCGCCGGCATCAGG
>JAUIAI010000485.1 GCA_030425615.1 Gammaproteobacteria bacterium | reverse complement strand
CGATGTCTTCTACTGGGCAGGCGAAGCGCTGGGCTGGCGGGGTCTTCGAGCCAGTCGCTGGCTGCTCGAGGCCGCCGTGGCCTATGACGAGGGCCGCAAGGAAAGCGACTCCGATGAAGGTCGTCTGAACGGGCTCGGAGACGGGGACGGGGAAACCGAACTGGTCCTGCAAGCGCGTCTCGCCCTGGATGCGGACTGGCGCTACTGGCTGATCGGGCGGGTGGTGACAGGGGGCGGCGGGAATACCGGAGTGTTCGGGCTGGGTTACCGCTTCGGCGAACGAAACGACGGAACCGGCTCCGAGATCAATCTGGTCGGTGTTTTTCACGACAGCGAACGCGCCAACAGGGATTTCGGTGTCGATGCGGGTCAGTCAGCTGCGTCAGGATTCACCGAAACCCGGCTGAACAGTGGATTCCGCTCATTCGCGGTCGATTACGTCTATCGGTACCGTATCAACAGGAACTGGCAGATCTTCGGAGAGGCTTTTTACGAGCGTTACACCGGCGATGTCCGGAACAGCCCGATCGCGCGAAGCAGCTATGAGGCAGAAGTGAGCATCGGATTCATCTATTTGTTCTAGACCGGTCTTCCGGCAACGTCAGTGGTCCGACTGGGTCGTGGCGCCCGAGGCGCTCGTATGCCGGCCGGTGCCCCACGCCCGACTGCAGCCTCCATTGGCGAACGCGGTCATTCTGGATGCCCGGCCGGGGTCCGGTCGGCCACCGCGTCGCGCCTGCCTCGCAAGGGGTCGATGCCCCGCAGCAGCGCGAGGCCCACGACGAAGAACAGCCCCGTCGCCAGAATGGCCAGCCGGTGGTTGCCGGAAGACACCCAGGTGACCAGGCCGTAGGACACCGGCCCGATGACCGCTGCGAAGCGCGTGGCAAACGCCCAGAGGCCGAAGAACTCCGCCAGCCGCGCCGGGGGCGCGAACAGACCGGCCATGGCCCGACCCGCGGACTGGCTCGATCCCATGCTGAGGCCGGCGAGCACCGCGGCGGCCCAGAACGTCTCGCGGCTCGTCCCGAGACCGGCCAGCAGAACCATGGCAAGCCAGCCGACGAGCGTGATCGCCAGCGCGCGACGGTGACCCAGTCGGTCCTGCACGTAGCCGAACGCGAACGCCCCGAGCGCGGCGGCAATGTTCACCAGAAAGATGAGCAGCATGGTCTCGGCCTGGGCGAACCCCATGACCTGCTCCGCGTAGATCGCCGCCAGGGCGATCACGACCGAAATTCCGGCCTGATAGCTGACCGCGCACCAAAGCAACCGTCGGAAGTCCGGAAATGCCGAGAGCCCCTGCCAGGCGCGCAGCAACTCCGACAGGGAGCCCGTCAACTGACCCCGCAGACTCACCAAGGCCCCCGAGTCCGCGGTGCGCTCCCCCAGGAAGACGAACATCGGCAGACTCGCCAGGGCGAACACCGCCGCGGTGATCAGCATCGTGACCGGTACGAAGTCCGTGGCGGCTTCGCCGGCGGCCTGCGCACGCATGACCCAGGCCAGCCCGAGCCCCAGGGTCAGCATGCCTCCGAAGTAGCCGAAGCTCCACCCCCAGCCCGAGACCTTGCCCAGCGCCTCGGGCCGCGCCAGCTCGGGAAGGAACGCAGCATTCAGGGTCTCGCCCAGTGAGAAGAAGTAGTTCGACACGACGATGAGGACCACCGCGACGGCAATGGTTCCCGGCCCCGTCCAGGCCAGCCCGGCGGTCGCCAGGACGCAGGCGAACGTGGAGAAGGCGAGAAGCCTTTTCTTGGATCCGTGAGCGTCGGCCCAGGCACCGATCGCGGTGGCCGTCAGCATGATCAGCAGCGAAGAAAGCGACAGCGCCGCGGTCCACCCGAGGGTCGCCCATTCGGCATTGCCCGCGATCACGCCCACGAAGTAGGCGTTGAAGACGGCCGTGAGCACGACGGTGGTGTAGCCCGAGTTGGCGAAGTCGTACATCGCCCAGGCGAACACCTCTCGCGGACGGACATCGGGGTTGAGCGTCTGGCGATCGAACAGGCCCATGCGGTCTCCGGTACGGGCGGCGCCGGCGCCCGGGGCGGGCCTGTGGCGACGAAGAACTCCGAAAGTCTCTGAATGGCTCGTCAGATCGAGCCGGTCAGACGGTACCAGACCCAGCCGATGAATTCGTGGCAGGCCAGCCACGCCCGCTCGTCGAACACGCCGGTGCGCAACCAGCCCGATGACGCACCACGGCCCGTGAGATAGGCGGTCGGAGCCGCGACGACGGAAAGGCCGTTGGCTTCGAAGACCGCCCGCGCACGCCACATGTGGTACGCGTGCGTGACGAGCACGATCCGCGAGATTCCCTCGGCATTCAACAACTCGGCACTACGGCGGGCGTTGGCGTCGGTATTGGGCGAGCGGTCCTCCCGCCAGCGCGCGACCACACCCAGGTCACCGGCCAGGACGGTGGCCATCACCTCCGCTTCGCTGATGCTCATCCCGACCGGACGTCCGCCGCTCACGAGGACGGGAAGTGACGAGGCACGGGCCAGCCGGGCCGCATGGTGAAGCCGTTCGAGCGTCCTTGGCATCGGCGAGAAGCGACCGTCCGGCTCGCGGGCGTCCTCGCGGATGCCTCCGCCGAGCACCACGATGGCCTCCGGCGCACCGCTGCCGTCCGCCAGCATACCCTGCAGTCGTGCGACATCCAGCGGCAGCCCCGCCCGCTCCTCCAGCAGGTCCACCAGGCGGCCGGTCACCGGCGGCGTCAGCAAGAGCGCAAGCGTGATCAGGGACACGAGCGCGACTGCGGCGGCGCCACGGGGACGGCGCCCGCCGAACGCGACCCAGGCCGCGGCGAGGGCCGCCACGGTCACCAGACCGTTCGGAGGCAGGAGAAACTGCCAGGCGATTTCGCGCAGCATGATGCCCGGACTCACCGCGCCGGTCGCGGGCGTGGCCGGCCCTGGCCCCTCCCGATCAGGCGCGCCCGGCCGAGCGGCGGATCGCCTCCAGCGTCGTGGGATCCTCGATCGTGGTCAGATCACCGGCGTCGCGGCCCTCGCAGATCGCCTGCATCGCGCGACGCAGCACCTTGCCCGACCGGGTCTTCGGCAATGCCGGCACGAAGTGGACTCTCGACGGCCGCGCCACGGCGCCGAGCTGGTGGTCGACGACCCCCATGATCTCGCCTTCCAGAGCGCGCGCCGCGTCGTCGCCGGCGTGGGCATCGGGATTGCGCAGAACGGCGAACGCCATGGCGACCTGCCCCTTGAGCGAGTCGGCCACTCCCACGACGGCGACTTCCGCCACCGCATTGTGACTGCTGATGCTTTCCTCGATCTCGCGGGTGCCCAGCCGGTGCCCGGCGACGTTGATCACGTCGTCCGTGCGCCCGAGGATGAAGTAGTAGCCGTCGTCGTCACGCATGCCCCAGTCGAAGGTCGAATAGACCTGGCGGCCCGGTACGGAAGAAAAATACGTGCTGACGAATCGCTCGTCGTCGCCCCACAGTGTCGGCAGTGCGCCCGGCGGAAGCGGTAAGTCGATGACGATGCTGCCATCGGTGTCCGCCGACACATCAGTCCCGGACTCATCGACGATCCGCACGGCGAACCCTGGCACGGCAACCGTGGGCGAACCGGGCTTGATGGACATCGGATCCAGTCCGCGTAGGTTCGCGGCAATCGGCCAT
>JAUIAI010000484.1 GCA_030425615.1 Gammaproteobacteria bacterium | reverse complement strand
CCACGGGGATGGGCTTGCCCAGCTGCGCGACGATGCGCGCGCCCGGCAGCGCCGGCAGGAGCACGGCAGCCCGTTGCCCCTCGGCGATTTCGTCCACGTTCCGCTCGTCGACCGAGAGCATGACCCGGAAGGCTCCCAGCGGCGCGATCGTCATCAGGGTCTCGCCGCGCTTGACCGGTGCGCCCAGGGACTGCGACAGATCGCCGTCGATGACCATCCCGTCGTAGGGAGCCACCAGACGGGTGCGGGCGAGCTGCTTGTCGACGATCGCGATCTTCGCCTTCGCCTGATCGATCCGTGCGCGCTGTACGGCGATCTCCGTCTGGTCCTCGCGGGCCAGCGCGTCGCCGTATCGCTTCTGGATCTGGGCGAGTTCGGAGTCCCACCGCTGGCGTTCGAGCCGCAGCTCGCGATCGTCGAGTTCGACCAGCGGCTGGCCGGCCAGCACCCGGTCGCCCGGTCGCGCGTAGACGGATCCGATATAGCCGGCGACCGGTGAGGCCATGACCTGCTGGGTCGCCCCTTCGACGCGGGCCTGCGCTTTGATGTGGAAGGGCAGCGGCACCAGGGCGGCTGCGGCCAGAAGTGTCGCCGCGACGGCCAGCGCGATCCGCCGGGCACGGCCCCCGCGGCGAAGGAGTTCCCGGGGTCGCCCCGCCAATGTACTGGCCAGCCGCCCGGCGATCGGTGCCGCCAGTCGTCGCCGCGCATCGAGGCTGGGCCCGAGCAACGAGCCGATGTTCTCGATGAAGCGGACCGCACGGGAATCCAGCCGCCGGTCGTGAGCGAACTCCAGCGCGATCGCGCCGATCAGGGCGCGGCCCCTGTCATTGGAGATCAGGATCGGGACGGTGCACAGCAACGCGCATCCGTGCCGGGTGACAAAGCGCCTGTGTGCGAGCGTGACCCGGGCCGGGGCGCCGCTTTCGGCGGGGTAGACAAGGGTGGCCGCCTGGTCGATGGCCTCGTCCATCGCCTGCGACAGATCCCGGGTCAGTGGGCTCCTGCCCTTGACACGGGCGGTGTTGGACATCGCGACCACCTGAACCGCATCGCCGCTCACGTAACCGATCGACACGCGGTGCGCGTGGACTATCCGGGCCAGTTCGCTGACCAGCGCCAGCGAGGCGCTCTCCAGATCGTCGTGACCGTTGATCGCGTCCAGCAACCGGATCGCCGAGGCGGGCCGGTTCGCGTCGTCCAACGGATCCGGGGGAGCTTCAGGGGCCTGGGGGGCCGTGGGGGGCGCCGCAAGCGCGACGGGTGTGATTACGGCGAGTGCGCAGCGCCTTGGCGGCCGGCCGATGGCGATCGGAACGGCGACGATCATCGTGGCCGCGGCATCCGTCTCGTTCCCCGAATCCGGTGCGGCGGTCGTTGCGGAATCGACGGCGCGGCTCAGGATCCGGTCTTCGTCGAGCGCGGTACGGGCGAGCGCGAGCAGCGCCGGCGAGGGCTTCGCGCGGCGCGGCCAGGTCGCGACCAGACCGACGTCGGATGACGGCGAATCGTCGACCCGGCCGATCAGGACCGCACCGGCATCGGTGGTCCCGCCGGCGGGCCCGTGGGTCGCGGATCTTTCGCGGATCGTGTCCAAGTGAGTCCGGGGTCGGAAACAACATCGCGGGCCTGCAACGGCAAAACGCGGGCCCTCGACCGGTGATGTTCGTCCCGGGACGGGTGTTTCAGGGGAGGCGACCGGCGGGCGCCGGTATTGCGGGTACGAGCGGCGGCGCCGCCGGGTCGTATCCGCCTCAATGTGGTCACGCCGCGACAGCTGCGCCGGAACCGGTGCGGCGATCCGGCTGAAGCGTGGTCAGGGATCGACCGGCGAACGCTTGGAAACGGCCTTTCGTCGAAACCGTGCGTTCACCCCGTGATGCTCACACCCAACGCCGAACCGATCAGCCAGGTCGTGACCCCCGCGGCCGAGCCGATCCCCAGCATCCGAAGGCCGGAGAGCAGCGCGCCCCGACCTGTGAACAGCGACAGCGTGGCGCCGACCAGGAACAGCGAGACCGCCGCGGCCAGTGCGCAGACCGTCACGGCGGCGGGGCCCGACAGGAACAACAGCGGCAGCACAGGAACCGCCGCCCCGGCAGCGAACGAAAGGAACGAGGCGACGGCCGCGCCGATGGGAGACCCGAGCTCGTCCGGGTTGAGTCCGAGTTCCTCGCGCGCCATGGCGTCCAGCGCCAGACGCGGGTTCGAGATCAGCCGGCGCGCCACCCTGTCGGCTTCCTCGGGGGACAGGCCCTTGGCCTCGTAGATGACCGCCAGCTCCCGCCGCTCGGCGTCGGGATACTCCTCGAGTTCGGCCCGCTCGAGCGCGAGCTGGTTCTCCAGGACCTCGCGCTGGGAACGAACGGAGATGTACTCGCCGGCCGCCATCGAGAGCGCGCCGGCCAGCAGTCCCGCCACGCCCGCCGTGAGCAGCACGGCCTCGTCCGAGGCGGCGCCGGCCATCCCGAGGATGAGAGCCGTGTTCGAAACGAGACCATCGTTGGCACCGAACACCGCCGCACGCAGATTGCCTCCGCCGGAGACGGGTTGCAGCTGACCGATGTCGTTGATCGCCACATGGCCGTCGTAGCCGGGCGTGCCGTAGGCACCCATGCCGCGGACCTTCAGGGCCGAGAGCACGCCGCGAACCGGGCGTACCCCGAAGTGACCGGCCAGCCAGACGGCCAGGCGTGCCCGGATGCCCAGCCGCAGCGGTTCGGCCCGCTGCGCCGGGCTCAGGTGACCAGCCCAGAGCGCCGCCTGCTCTTCGGCCTGCTCGGCGAGGCGCTCGAGCATGTAGGCCATGCGGTGATCACTCTCCTGGGCGGCCAGCGCACGGTAGAGCAGCGCGCCCCGCGCCTCCTCGCGCCAGGCGGCGACCTGATCGGAAGTACCGTCCATCACACCATGCGCGCTTCGATCAGCGCCGGACCCGGCGTGGCCAGCGCCCGGTCGATGGCGGCGGCCAGCGCCTCGGCCGTGTCCACGGCGCAGGCTTCGACACCGAGGCCGCGCGCCACGCTCACCCAGTCGATGGCCGGAGAGTCGAGGCTGAGCATCTGCTGCGCGCGCTCTCCCGGATTGTCCACGCCCACGCTCCTGAGTTCGCCCTGGAGGATCTTGTATGCCCGGTTGGACAGGATGATCGTGCAGACGTCGAGTTGCTCGCGCGCCTGGGTCCAGAGACCCTGAAGCGTGTACATCATCGCGCCGTCGGCCTGCAGTGCCACGACCGGACGCCCGGGAGCGCCGATGGCCGCGCCGGCGGCCAGCGGCGAGCCGATGCCGATGGCGCCACCGGTGATCTGCAGGTAGTCGTGCGGCGCTGCATGCGCGGTGAACCGGAAGAGTTGCCGGCCCGAACTCACGGACTCGTCGCAGAGCACGGCGTTCTCCGGCAGCCTGGCCACGACGGTCTGCATGATCGCGTCCGCCGTCAGCGGGCCCGTGGCCGGAGCCAGCGGCTCGAGCGAGGGGAGCGACAGCGGCGACGCCTCGGTGACCTCCAGGGCATCGGCCAGATCGTGCAGGCAGGCGACCACGTCGTCGTCCCGGCCGGCCAGGCGGTGGATCTCGCAGTCCTCGCGCACCATCATGTTGGGCGTGTCCGGATAGGCGAAGAAAGACGCCGGCGGGTTGGCGCCCAGGAGCACGAGCACG
>JAUIAI010000483.1 GCA_030425615.1 Gammaproteobacteria bacterium | reverse complement strand
TCCCAGCAATTCGGTCACTCGGGTCTTCAACGTCGTCTCCTCTCGGTCGATCCGCCCGGACTACGGGCGTGGTCCCCGAGAGGATACGACGATCGGTCAGGCCCTCGCCGCAGGGCAGGTCCGAATGCCGAGCACGCTGTAGAGCGGGCAAGTGCCGATCGCGGCGGTGAGCACCGGAACGATGCCGATGTAAGCCCATACGCCCAGCGTGCCCGTCGCGGCGAGAGCGATCAGCGCGATCCCGACCACCAGCCGGATCCCACGGTCCAGGCTTCCCATGTTTTTCTTCATCCTCGGCTCCCTGAGTTGACGGTGCTCCACCGTGGAGCCACCGTTGTCCATTGGAACCGAAGCACGGCCGCGAGTCGGTGACCCAGGTTACCGAGCGCCGGCGGCTCTCGACCGCAGGGCCACGCTGTCTAGGATGCGGATTCGCTCGCGCGACAGCGCCACCCAGCCCTCGCGTTCGAAGCGACGCAGGACACGCGTCACCATTTCACGCACGGTGCCCAGTTGCTCGGCGAGCTGCTGATGCGTGCAACGCAACTCCTGACCATGGCCGAGCAGCGCGGCGGCCAGACGCTCGTCCAGCCGGTGAAAGGCCACGGCGTCGACCATGCCGGTGAGGTCGACCATGCGGTCCGCGAACATCCCGAGCACGAAACGTCGGAACGACGGCGCACTCATCCAGGCGTCGAAGGTCTCCGGCGGCACGAGCAGCAGACGACTGTCACGCAGTGTCTCCCCGCGCCCCGTCATCGGATGATCACCGAACAGGCAGGCCGCCGAGACCAGGCAGATCTCGCCGGCCCCCACTCGGTACAGCTCCAGCGTGCGGCCGTCGACCGAACTCTGCGAAACCCGCACCTCGCCCTCGAGCACGATGGGAAAGCCCCCGCAGGGCTGATTGACGTCGAAGAGTACTGTGCCCGCCGGCACGTCGAGCACGTCGCCGCCCGCGCCCGGCTCACCGGGGGCGGGCCGGACGTCTCCCAGCCAGGGAAACCCGGGCCAGCCGGCCGGCGCCCGGGCGGACCCGGTCGGCAGCGTATCGCTCGTCATCGTGCTTCGCTCATGGGTTCACCCGCCGTCGTCGCGGGGCCGGGCTCGTCGCGCTCACCGACGAAGCGCCCGAACAGACGCCCGAGCAGCCGGGACAGGTCGTCCATGATCAGGTAGGAGGACGGCACCACGACCAGGCTGAGCGCGGTGGACACGATGATGCCACCGATCACGGCAATGGCCATCGGCGCCCTGAACGGCCCGCCCTCACCGACGCCCAGCGCCGACGGCAGCATGCCGGCCGACATCGCGATCGAGGTCATCACGATCGGACGGGCGCGCTTGTGCCCCGCGTCGATCATCGCTTCGATACGGTCCACGCCCTCGCGGGTCTTCTCGATCGCGAAGTCGACGAGCAGGATCGCGTTCTTGGTCACGATCCCCATCAGCATCAGCATCCCGATGAGCACCGGCATCGACACCGGGTTGCCCGTGACGATCAGGGCGGCGGCCACCCCACCCAGTGACAGCGGCAGCGACAGGAGGATGGTGAACGGCTGCAGCACGTCCTTGAACAACAGGATGAGTACCGTGAGTACCAGCATCAGGCCGAGGACCATCGCCTGCCCGAAGCTGGCCACCAGCTCCTGCTGAACCTCGGCATCGCCGGATTCGGCCACCCTCACGCCGGCCGGCAGCGGCGTCTGATCGACCACCGCCTTGAAGCGCTCAGTGGCGGTGTTCAGAGGAACCCCCGGCGGCAGACCGGCGCCCAGCACCGCCTGCCGTTCGCGGTTGTAGCGTTTGATCGTGCTCGGCCCCTGCGCGATGGTGATGTCGGCGACCGCGCTCAGCGGCACCGTGGACCCGGCATGGGTGGGCACCCGCAGCGCGCCGAGCCGCTCGACGTCGCGGCGTACCGACTCGTCGACCTGCACCCGGACAGGGATGAGCCTGTCGTCGATCGACATCTTCGCCAGCGCCGCTTCGACGTCACCGATGGTCGCCACCCGGACCACGTCCGCGATACGGCGTGTGGTGACGCCGAGTCGCGCGGCCTCGGCCGCACGCGGCGTCACCTGCACCTCGGGCCGCGGCAGGGCGCCTGACGCACTGACGTTGGCAAGGAGCGGCTCGTCACGCAGGCGTGCCTCGAGGCGGGCGACGGCTTCGTTCAGCGCCGCCTCGTCCGCGGCCAGGAGATTGAACGCGATATCACGCTGGCCTCGGTCGTTGAGCCGGTAGGCGCGGATGTCGGGTACCAGGGCCAGCCGCTCGAACACCTCCACTTCGATCTCTTTCTGCGGCCGCGTGCGGCCCGGGTTGTGCATGCGCGGCAACCAGTCCCCGACGACCGGGATCGCATCCACCAGCCCGTTGACGACCGTGCGCAGGGTGGAGTGATCGAGGCGCTGCAGCAGCACGCTGACCGAGGCACGGCGGATGTCACGCTCGCCGGTGGGAGAGGATCCACCGAGCACGAACACGTGGCGCACGCCGTCGACGGTGACCCTGCGTGTGTCTTCGAGCGTGGAGCCCGGTGGCAGCTCCACGCTGATCTGAATGCGCGAGACGTCTTCCGGCGGAATGAAGCTGCCCGGGATCCGCACCATGAAGAACACCGACAGCGCGAGCACGCCCACGGCCGCCAGCAGCGTCAGGTACGGATGTCGCAGTGTGCGACCGACGAAGGCCACGTAGCCGCGCATCACCGGGCCGTCGTCGTGCTCCAGATCCGCATCCGCGGGGCGCATCAGGTAGGCGGCCATCAGCGGCGTGATCAGCCGGGCCACGAGCAGGGAGAACAACACGGCCACCGCCACCGTGAGACCGAACTGGCTGAAGTACTGCCCGGGGATGCCGCCCATGAAGGACACCGGGACGAACACCGCCACGATCGTCAGCGTCGTCGCGATCACCGCCAGCCCGATCTCGTCGGCCGCGTCGATCGCGGCACGGTACGGCGATTTGCCCATCCGCATGTGGCGCGCGATGTTCTCGATCTCGACGATCGCGTCGTCGACCAGGATGCCGGTGGCCAGCGTGATCGCCAGGAAGCTCACGAGGTTCAGCGAGAACCCCATCAGATCCATCGCCCAGAACGTGGGGATCGCCGACAGCGGCAACGCCACGGCCGCGATCATCGTCGCACGCCAGTTGCGCAGGAAGAGCAGCACGACGAGCACGGCCAGGGCAGCCCCCTCAACCAGCGTGTGCAGCGCCGCCTCGTAGTTGCCGTAGGTGTAGAAGACCGTGTCGTCGATCAACCGGATCTCGACCTCCGGATGGCGCTCCCGGATGCCGTCCAGCACGCGCTCGGCCGTCTCGGCCACCGTGACCTCGCTCGCCCCCTTGGAGCGGAACACCGCGAAGGTCACCACCGGTGCGCCGTCGAAACGGGAGAACACTCTCGGCTCCTCGACGGTGTCCGTCACCGAGCCGAGATCCTGCAGCCGTACGTAGCGCCCGCCGCCCAGCGCGATCGTGGTGCCGCCCAGGGCCTGCACGGAGTTCGCATCGCCGAGCAGTCGGATCGCCTGCTCGCGTTGGCCGATCTCGCCACGGCCCCCGCCCACGTCGGCATTGGTCTGCCGCACCTGCTGGCTGACGTCGGCGGCCGTGATCCCGAAGGAAGCGAGGCGCGCCGGGTCCAGGGTCACACGGATC
>JAUIAI010000482.1 GCA_030425615.1 Gammaproteobacteria bacterium | reverse complement strand
CGATCCGCAATGACCGCAAAAAACAAGGCAGGGATCATCGAACACAACGTGACCAGCGTGGAAAACACCGCCGTTGTCACGAAAGAGGCGCGATAAAACTTGTCACTCAGCAGGAATTCAAAGTTGCCGAGCCCCACGAACTGGGACGACAGCCCGAACGGGTCAGGGATGAACAGCGACTGCCAGATGGCCTGACCGGCGGGGTAGAAAAAGAAAACGGCGGAAACGATGACCTGAGGGGCGATCAACGCCAATGGCAACAGCCAGCCGCGAAAGGTGACGCGTTTTTCCATCTTGTTGTTCCACCGAAGAAAGAAAATGCGGGCTCCGGAGAGCCCGCATCGGATTGCAAATTACTGATTTGCGGATTCGAACCGGCGCAGCAATGCGTCACCGCGTTCTTTCGCGCTGTCCATCGCTTCCTGAGCGGTCTTTTCACCGGACCAGACAGCCTCAAGCTCTTCGTCGATAATGCCGCGAATCTGGTCGAACGACCCCAGCCGCAGGTCGCGAATGATCTCCACCCGCTCGACCGTGTCGATGTCCGAGTGCAGATAGCGCACCCGCACGCCGTGCTCGCCCAGGTATTCGGTCAGGTCCTCCGCCATTCGCTTCGTGAGCGTGGTCACCAGGACCCTGTCGCCGGCACCGACCCGGACATTGATTTCCGAAAGCAGATCGTCGACCTGGCTGACCGCGGGTCGCACCTCGACCTCGGGATCGATGAGGCCCGTCGGCCGCGCAAGCTGTTCGACCACCTGCCCCGAATTCCGCTTCTCGTAATCCGCGGGGGTGGCCGATACGAAGACCACCTGACGCATCTTGGACTCGAATTCCTCGAAGGTCAGCGGCCGGTTGTCCAGCGCGGACGGGAGCCGGAAGCCGTATTCCACGAGCGTCTCCTTGCGCGCACGGTCGCCGCGGAACATGCCGCCGAGCTGGCCGATGGTCACGTGACTCTCGTCGACGATCATGAGCGCATCGTCAGGCAGGTAGTCGACCAGGGTGGGCGGCGGTTCGCCCGGCGCCGCACCCGAGAAATGCCGGGAGTAGTTCTCGATCCCCTTGCAGAAGCCCAGTTCCTCCAGCATTTCCAGGTCGAACCGGGTGCGCTGCTCCAGGCGCTGAGCCTCGACCAGCCGGCCGGCCTCGCGCAACTCGGCCAACCGGTCGGTCAGCTCGGTCTTGATGGTTTCGATGGCGCGCTTCACGGTGGCACGCGGCGTCACGTAGTGCGACGACGGATAGATGGTGAAGCGGGGAATCGTCTGCCGGACCTTTCCGGTGAGCGGGTCGATGAGCCGGATCGCCTCGATCTCGTCGTCGAAGAGCTCGATCCGCACGGCGAGCTCGGCGTGCTCGGCCGGGAAGATGTCGATCTGGTCGCCGCGCACCCGGAACGTACCCCGCGCGAAATCCGTCTCGTTACGGGTGTACTGCATGGAGACCAGGCGCCGCAGGACGTCCCGCTGACCGATCTGGTCACCGGTGCGCACGGTCAGCACCATGGCGTGATAGTCCGACGGGTTGCCGATGCCGTAGATGCAGGAAACGGTCGCCACGATCACCGTGTCCCGGCGCTCCATCAGCGACTTGGTCGCCGACAGCCGCATCTGCTCGATGTGCTCGTTGATCGAGGAATCCTTCTCGATGAAGAGATCGCGCTGCGGTACGTACGCTTCGGGCTGGTAGTAATCGTAGTAGGAGACGAAGTACTCGACGGCATTGCGCGGGAAGAACTCCCGCATCTCGGCGTACAACTGGGCCGCGAGGGTCTTGTTGGGTGCCAGGACGATGGCCGGACGACCCAGGCGGGCAATGACGTTGGCGATGGTGAACGTCTTGCCGGAGCCGGTGACGCCGAGCAGCGTCTGGAAGCTCAGACCGTCCTCGATGCCCTGCACCAGGGAATCGATCGCCTGCGGCTGGTCACCCCCGGGCGGAAACGGCAGGTGCAGCTCGAACGGGCTGTCCGGAAACCGCGTCAGACCGGCCGTTTCCGGCGCGGGCGAGCGCGCGCCTCGAGCCGAGTGCCGGGGGTCCCGCGTGGTAGCATCCTGGGTCAATTTAGAGGGCGTTTTCCTGGCGTTGAGAACGCTGGCCCCAAGCCGTTGGGAGGTGCTCGCCCCCGGCTCGACGGTCACCGCTAGCTCCTAACGATTTCAGATATTTACGTGAACAACTTGCTGTAGCCCGGCAACTTTTCGCCCCCGGGAAAACAAGCAAGGCGCGATTATTCCGGCGCCTGTCGCAAAAGTCCAGTGCTTCACCTCCCCGACTTGTGGGAATTCTTGCCTTTTGACGTTCTTTCATTCGATCTCCGCCATGCCCGCTAGCCTGTTCGCCGACGTCCCCCTCGCGCCCCGAGACCCGATCCTCGGCATCACCGAAGCCTTCCGTGCCGACCCCCGGCCGGGCAAGGCCAACCTGGGGGTCGGTGTGTATTTCGGCGAGGACGGCAAGGTGCCGTTGCTGCGGGCCGTTCGCGAGGCCGAGGCCGCCCTGCTCGCCGACGGCGCTCCGCACGCGTACCAGCCGATCGAGGGCGTGGCCGGCTACAACCGCGCCGTCCAGAGCATGCTCCTCGGCGAAGGCTCTCCGCTGATCGAAGCCGGCCGGGCGGCCACTTTCGAGACCCTGGGCGGCACCGGCGCCCTGAAGGTGGCGGCCGATTTCGTGCACCGGCTTCGCCCCGGATCCGACGTCTGGATCAGTCGGCCGAGCTGGGAGAACCATCGGGCGCTGTTCGAGTACGCCGGGTTCACCGTCCGGGAGTATCCGTACTACGACCCGGACACGCACGGCCTGGATTTCGACGCGATGATGCGCTGCCTGGCCGGGATCCCGGAAGGCGACGTGATCGTCCTGCACATCTGCTGCCACAACCCCACGGGGGTGGACCTCTCCCCTGAGCAGTGGGAGCAGGTCGTGGCCTGCTGCGGCGAACGCGGCCTCGTGCCGGTACTCGATCTCGCCTACCAAGGTTTCGCCGAGGGCATCGACGCCGACGCCGCCGGGCTGCGCGCCTTCGTGTCCGCGGGGCTCGACGTCTTCGTGGCGAGTTCGTTCTCCAAGTCGTTCTCGCTCTATGGCGAGCGTATCGGCGCGCTGACGATCACTACCGGGAACTCCGAAGAAACCGAGCGCGTGGTCAGCCAGGTCAAACGGGTGATCCGTACGAACTATTCGAATCCGCCGATCCACGGCGGCGCGATCGTCGAGCGCATCCTGACCCGGCCCGAACTGCGGGCTACCTGGGAAGAGGAACTCGCAGGGATGCGCGTGCGTATCCGCTCCATACGGGAGAGTCTCGTGCAGCGCCTGCACGCCCTGCAGCAGGCGCGTGACTTCACCTTCGTCGTGCGCCAGCGAGGCATGTTTTCGTACTCGGGTCTGAATGCCGCCCAGGTCGAACACATGGCCCGTGAGCACGCGATCTATGCCGTGGCCAGCGGACGCATCTGCCTCGCTGCCATCAACATGAGCAACATCGACGCGGTGGCCGAGGCGATGGCGGACGCACTCGAGAAGGTACCGGCCTGAACGAACGGACGCCGGCCGGACCGGCGCGCGCCGGGACCACGCCCGTCGACCACCCGCGCCAGAATTCAAGACCGTAACGGAGGCCCGCCCATGAGCATGGACGCGCTCAGGGCAAGCCTCGCCGACCGCTAC
>JAUIAI010000481.1 GCA_030425615.1 Gammaproteobacteria bacterium | reverse complement strand
CATGTCGAGTGAGTCGCTACTCGCGCGCTTGAAAAACGCGCCGAAGTGCTCGTCATTCAACTGTCTGACTTTGCTTGCCATCACTGGCTCCTATGCAGCTCGGGCGGACGCAACCGCACCGCCCTTGATTGAAGGGTTGGTGCAGCTATGTCCCGGCGCAATGGCAAACCGGTGGCAGCTGGTAGCGCTTCGCTTCGGCGATGGCCTGGCGTCGCGCGCCGTTCAGCACGAGCAATTGCTCGTGTACAGCCGTGGGCGATGGCCCACGCGAGCAGTATACCAATCCGGAAGCGCTCATCAAGCCCCGCCGAATCGATCGCACATGGCACGCGCATCGGCCACCGAGCGCCTGAAGTCGTCTCCAAGCCTCTCCAGGAGCGGCGCCAGCTCGACGTCATCGAGCGCCGGCAGCCGACCCGCAAGGCGGGCCCGCTGAAGCTCCATGCCACGCCGCGCGAACGCGATCAGATCAGCGACCTCCCACCAGGTCGGATCAACCACGATCGATACACGACCGTCCACCTGCCTCACCAACGAAACCTCTCGTCCGTCCGCGCGCTCACCGGCCAGAATGGCCGTGGCCGCGAACCACTGCGCTACTTCAGCCTCACCCAGACCAGGCCGACTCTCGATGCTGTACATGCACTTCTCCCTGTCACCATTGACACCCCCCACCCCTCGAACCTGCGCCCGTGAAGGCGGAGGTATGGGGGCGGTGTACGCTCAGAAGCCCCAGACTTTGAGGCCGGGGGCCCCAACCACTTCAACCCATCCACCGATCCCGTTTCCGGAGTCCGGTTTTCTTCCGTTCCCCTTTAGGGGAACGGAAGAACCGGACGAACTGGAATGACGTACCGGATGTTTCCGAATGGAAGCGGACCGGACGAATTGGACTCGTGGCCGCATCCATCTTTTCCAACTCTCCCGCCGGCCGGAATGAACGCTCAGATCGGCTCATCGCCTGGCACGCTGGGCTCAACCGGTGAGCCTTCAGGCGGGTTCTTCTCGACATAGAGCTTCGTCCACGCCTCCTTCACTTTCCCTTGCTCCATAAGATTCGAGATCGCGGCATAGGCGGCGCTCTTGCCCGCATGCCCTTGGTCCTTCAGCAGCCCCACCAGATCACTCCTCGTCATGGGACCGCGATGCTCCAACGCGAATAGAACCGCACGCTGTACCTTGCCCACCGGCTCATCCGATACCTTCTGAGGTGCCGTGCTCGACGGAACCGCGACGAGAGTCATCTCCTCCATGCCATCAGCATCGAGCAAGCCAGTCCCAACCTTCTCGAAGTCGAAGACCAGCGGATCGGGCCGCTCGTCGTCTTTCGATTTCAGGCACTCCATCTGCGAACACTCGGGGGTCAACGAGATCACTCGATACCGGCGATCGGCGTTCCCGATCAGGCTGTACGCGCCGCGTTCGCGATCCTTGGCGCCATGCCCCGGGTGATGAACAAGCAGCGCTGTGCGCTGATCCCCGATCACCTCGCGGATCGCTCGCATGGCCCTCGCCATGTCCCGGTTGTTGTCCTCGTCCCCGTTGCCGAAGTTCGTCGAGAACGTGTCGAAGATCACCAAGCCAACCTCCGACCCCATCGCAGCTTCGGCCGATCCGATCAGCTCGACGAGTCGATCTTCCCCGCCCAGGATGGGCGCCGGGGCCTGCGAGATTGCCAACGGGATCTCTTCATCTGAATCGAGCAGCTTGCGCAAGGCGGCCAGGCGCTTGTTGGCCCCGCGGATTCCTTCGCCGGTGACCATCAGAACCCCTGTCTGATCGACGGGTCGGCCGTGGAACTCGATCCCTGCGGCAACGCAGAACGCGAGCTTGGCCGCGATGAACGTCTTCTTCACACCGCTCTCACCGACCTCGGTGATGATCTCCCCACGACCCACCAGGCCCTTCACGATGTCCCGACTGGGGCTCCAGGCGGTGGCAATCTGCGAGAGCAGCAGAAACGGCACGGGCCGCTCATCGAGGTCCAAGTCCGCCCCCCGGAGCCCGAGTTTTCGCTCGCGCTCGATCTCGCGGATCCGATCATCGAACTCGCGACGCACACGCGGGTTCTCGATCTCGTCGGTCAGAGCGAAGAAGTGACCGGGCGACTGTCTCTTGAGCAGAAGCGCCGCCGCCAAGACATCATCAGAAAACAGAGCGTCAACGCCCGGCTCCGTGTTACATCGCAGGACCGCCGAATTGAACTTGTTTTCGGCATCCTCGTACGGGGGTCGGTGGCCATTGAGCCCCGCCGCACGAACCGCCGCCATATCGGTGCCCACTCCGGCACCCTGTTCCGGTAGACTCTCGCTCATTCGCATCGCAGCCCGGCACGCCACTGGCGCCCGGGCTTTTTTTTGCTCGCGGGCTCAGGCCGCGTTATCCGACGACGGCTCGGCCGGCCCCGTTGTTCCCGCTCCCTCACCTGTTCGGCGGGGATCGGCCAGCCTCGTGGCCAGCTCGAGTGCGAGCTTCGCAGCAGTCTCGAGGGCAGGCAGCGCGAGCGAGACCTCCGGGGTCTCAGCGTGATCGACCCGGTCGTAGAAGTAGCGCAGGAGGTCGGCGGCATAGTTGGCACGCGCGGCGGTCGTCACAGCCAAGAGATCGAGCGGAGCATCCGGCCGAACGGTCACGACAGCTTCGTTCATCAGGCGATCCTCCAGCTCGCAGCACACGGGCTCAAGGAAGGCAGCAGCCGCGAAGAGCCGGTCATCGGAGGTCGTCAAATCAGCGGGCTTCGTCATTGCCGGGCTCCTTGCGAAGGTCGAGATAGAGTTCGGTCGCGTCCTCCATCAGATCCAAAGCGAGGATCCGAATCGGCTCAAGAGAAGCGACTACATGGCCGAGGGGAAGAGACACGCCCTCGTCGTTCGCGGAACTCGCCAAGGTCTGCCATCCGTCGATAGCCCCGGCCAGGTCGCGAACCTTATCGATCAGCTTCACGGTGCGATCAATGACGATATCGAGCTCGGCGGCGCTACTCATGACGCCACCTTCGCGGGACGGCCAGGCCGGCGCACCTGGCGCTTTCTGGCCTGCCAAGCCTCCACCTTCGCGGGGAGCTGCCTGAGGGCCTCGGTCGCAACCTCGGGCGGCCATCGCCGGCGGTTCGGTCCGATCCTCGTCGGTGGCGGCAGGAGCCCCCACTCCACCCAGTTGCGAATCGTGCCGATCGTCACGTCGGCCGCCTTCGCCATTTCCGGATACCCAACCGGGCCGGTGAATACCGCCCACGGGCTTGCTTCGCTTTGGCCGTCCATCGCATTGCTTCCATCTGAACAAGACGGATTGAATGCTCTCGGTTTCGCTCGGCACGGTCACGCCGATGCGACAGAAACCTCAGCGATGGCCGGAACGCCAGGAAAGGCGCGGGTTTCGGCGGGGGTACTTATTTGCGGCCGGAGTAGCGCCGCACCTGCGACAGCCGGATCTTCGACAGCTCTACACGTCGTGCGACTGCGAACACTTGCCGCTGGAACATGGTGAGCTGGAGCGCGCTCGAACGTCCCGCCGCAACGAACAGCCGTTCACACAACTCCATCAGATCACTCGCAGCTTCATCCGCCGGCCGCCCAGCGTTTCGGCCCGAAAGTGCGTCGGCCGTTGCGCGCCGGTAGGCGTCCACGCCGTGAAAGGCTTCGAGATCCAGGTAGGCGCGAACTACGGCATGCATGGGTGCGCCCT